>CAZNAK010000179.1:0-5637 GCA_964570645.1 uncultured Cytophagales bacterium
GAAGGAAAAGATGTCGCAGAGTTGCACCGAGACCTTAATAGCCTTGTTCAGCGTTGGATTGCGGGAACAAGCAAGCTAGGTAAAGTAAAGCCGCGTGAAAAAGTAATTGGCGAAATTAATCGAGCAACCTCGATGTTACGTGATATGCTCAACGAAAGTTTTGATAGCATCACCGTAGATGAAGAAAAAACCTACGACGACATCCGAGATTTTATCCAAGAAATTGCTCCAGGACGCGAAAAAATCGTCAAACTTCACAATTCACGTTCTAAAATTTTTGAATCCTTCGGAATCGAAAAACAGTTAAAGTTATTATTCGGCAAGACGGTAAGCTTACCCAATGGTGGTTATATCATCATTGAGCACACCGAGGCGCTACATGTTATCGATGTAAATAGTGGAAATAAATCAACTCGAGAAGACAGTCAAGAAGATACTGCACTAAATGTCAACCTAGAAGCTGCTGCCGAAATTAGCCGTCAGCTACGACTACGTGATATGGGCGGAATCATTGTTGTGGACTTCATTGATATGCGTAAACACGAACACCGGAAACGCGTGTACACACATGTGAAGGAAACGATGAAGCGAGACCGTTCTAAATATACGATTTTGCCGCTGACAAAGTTCGGCTTAATGCAAATCACGCGCCAGCGTGTACGTCCCGAACTGAACATCACCACACGTGAAATTTGTCCAGCTTGCAACGGTACAGGAAAAATTTCTGCTACCATCGGAATTGCGGATCAGATTGAAGCACAAGTTGAACATTTACTCGAGAAGCAAAACGATAAACGCTTTAGCGTCGCTTTGCATCCATATTTACACGCTTATTTTACCAAAGGTTTGCCTTCACGCCAGCACCGCTGGTTTATGAAACATTTCAAGTGGATTCGTATCTCGAAAGACTCCTCGTTGGCACTCAACAACTATAAGTTTTTTGATAGCGATCAACAAGAAATCGAAGTTAAAGCGTAACTTTTGAAGCCTATTTCTCTCAGGGGAAGTAGGCTTTTTTTATTTAATGAGGTTGCATACCGATAACTCCCCCTATTCCAATAGGTCTGGTCGGCGGTCTTGTGTGCGTTTTAGAGCTTGCTCAAATCGCCACTGCTCTATTTTCGCATCATGCCCTGAAAGCAACACGTCAGGCACTTTCCAACCCTCAAAGTCAGCAGGGCGCGTGTAAACGGGCGGGGTAAGTAGCCCATCCTGAAAAGAATCCGTCAGTGCGGAAGTCTCGTCCGACAGCACCCCCGGAAGTAACCGAATGATGGCATCCGAAAGCACAGCCGCCCCCAACTCTCCGCCCGAAAGTACATAATCACCAATCGAAATCTCTCGTGTTACAAAGTGCGTCCGAATGCGCTCATCTACGCCTTTGTAGTGTCCACAAAGCATAATCAGGTTTTGTTTTAGCGAAAGTTCATTCGCCATAGGTTGACGCAACGGCTGCCCATCGGGAGTCAAATAAATAATTTCATCGTAGTCACGTTCAGCCTGAAGCTTCCGAATACAGTCAACGATCGGCTGCATGAGCATCACCATTCCTGCACCGCCGCCATAGGCA
The DNA here is from genome assembly GCA_964570645.1 of uncultured Cytophagales bacterium. Lineage (GTDB taxonomy): Bacteria > Bacteroidota > Bacteroidia > Cytophagales > Bernardetiaceae > DAISIL01. The sequence continues at coordinate 1,571 of CAZNAK010000179.1, forward strand.
TAATCATCGGTTTTATGATGCTTGTTGGTGCTGTAATCACGTAGGTTGTGCAGCCTTATCATTACTTTCCCCTTGTCTTTGGCGCGCTGAACGATAGAGTGGTTCAGGAAGCTTTCCAGAAGTTGAGGCAGGCAAGTCAGAATATCAATACAGATCATACGGCGAAATTACGGAAAATCGTAGAGTAGTTGTCGCTACAAAAACTAGAAAAAGACTTCGATCCTCGTATATTTGTTATCCTTCCTCGAAAGCAAACCGTCATTGGGTTTGGATGTAAGGATCTATTCTGGCTCTCAGGGAAGCTTTTTATAAAAGTACAACATCTATGCTCCGCAGACTTGCTTCGCAGACAGCTTACTACGGTCTTAGCAGTATCGTCGGACGACTGCTCAACTACCTTCTCGTTCCTTTTCATGCGCGTGTGTTTTCGGAGGGAGAATATGGGATGATTGCAGACTTTTACGCGCAAGTAGCTTTCCTCAACGTCATTTACTTGTACGGGATGGAAACGACCTTTTTTCAGTTTGTTTCCCACAAAAAACGCAGCCAACGTGATATTTTTTCGCTTATTTTTACGAGCGTTTTGGGGACTTCTCTGCTTTTTAGCAGTACCATTTGGTTTTTTAGTGACACGCTTGCAAGCTGGATGAAGTATCCCGAAAGCGGGCTTTTTGTGCAGTGGTTCGCTTTAATTTTACTCGTTGATGCTTTGTCCGCCATCCCCTTTGCCCGCCTTCGGGTACAAGAAAAAGCCAAGCGATTTGCCTTTCTTAAAGTCGGGCAGATTGCATTGACTGTGCTACTGAACCTCTTCTTTTTGTACGTTCTGCGGAAAGTCTATCTGGAAGAGGATTTCTTATTTTTGAAAGATACTCTTTTTGATATTTATGATCCAAAGATTGGTTTGGGTTATACCTTCTTGGCCAATCTGATTCCCAATGCCTTAGTTTTATTATTTTTACTCCCTGAGTTTCGGGATTATGTTCCCAGGTTTGACTGGGCACGCCTCAAACCGATGCTCGTCTATGCTTACCCCATGATTTTTACGGGCCTGGCCTATGCCACCAATGAAGTCGCCGACCGTAACCTCATCAAATATTTACTACCCGAGAACTTTTATGCTGAGCTTACTCGCTTAGAAGCTGTTGGCGTGTACTCGGGCTGTTACAAACTGACTATTTTCATTACGCTGGCAACACAAGCCTTCAAATATGCCGCTGAGCCGTTCTTTTTTTCAAAAGCCTTGGACCGAAACGCCCCCGAAACCTTCGCACGGGTAATGCGATATTACGTCCTTGCCTGCGTTCTAATGATCGTTGGCGTAAGTCTAGAAGTACGCCTTTTGGCAGATAGTATCCTCGAAAAAGAGTCCTATCAAATGGGGGTTGTGGTGGTTCCGTTTTTACTGTTTGCCAATACCTTTCTTGGGATTTATTATAACCTTTCGGTATGGTTCAAGGTCACGGATCGCACCTACTTCGGAACTTTTATCAGCCTTGGCGGCATGTTTGTCACCCTAACTTTCAACGTTCTGCTGATTCCTGTTTTGGGCTTTTTGGGTTCTGCTATCGCGACACTAGCCTGCTATGCTACGATGATGCTTAGTTGCTATTTCCTTGGGCAACGCTATCACCCGATTCCTTACCCCGTCAAAGCAATTTTGGGGTATTTATTTCTCGCCGCTGTGCTTTCGGGTTTAGGGTATTTCATCCAACTAGAGAATTTTTGGTTAGATCAGGGGTTCAGAGCTATGGTTTTTGGAGGGTTGTTAAGTTTCGTTTATTTAATTGAGCGACGGCGGTTATAATTAAAGTGAGCGTTATGGTGATTGGATGAACTCGAACCGTATCTCTTAAACTACTAATTAACAGGATTTTATGACGCTGCATAACTAAGTGTAACCGGTGTTGTAACCTTGAATGTGGTAAGTTATGCTTGAAACCAATAGCCTCTGAGTTGGGCTTTGGTAGGCACAGCAACTTCGATGCCTCTCTCCGATACTTTACCACCTTGCCATAATGCCTTCAAGCTCACGACAGTTCTCGGACGGGAATTTCTGGTTATTTGTTGATCTGAATGAACGATAATCTGTATTTTTTATGTATTTTTATGGTGTTCGCAACCAGAAAAGTGCCGCTACATGGCTATCCACTTTAAAATCAGGCTTTTATGGGGGGTTCTTTTGGTAAGCTTGACTTTTTTTGATGGAGCATCGATCTATGCTCAAGAGAAAAGCGAAACTTACCTTAAAAGCCTACTTGAAGCAGAGAACCCCGCCAAAATGGAGGTACTCCTGACCAACTTAGAGCGTCAAGAAAGCCCTGAGGTCTATGCACAAATACTTTACAAATTAGCAGATATCGTAGGTCAAAGAGGGAAATACTCTAAAGCACTTGACCTTTATTTTCGTGCAGGACGAAGTTTTAAGGAGCAGAAAGATACCATTCAAGAAGCCAAAGTTTATCGAGAAATCGGGCAACTCTACACCAATGAGGAGTTACATGAAAAGGCACTAGCGTACTACTTAAAAAGCTATCAATTACAAGAGCAATTTAGTACTTCGTCATCAGACTTAGCCCCTCTACTTGAAGATATCGCCTTTGCAAACCTGAAAGCAGAGAAGTACCAAGAAACCGCAAACTTCTTTATTCAACTCGCTGAAATTTATCGTTCAAAAGGAGAGGCAGAGCAACTCCGACAAAAATACAGAGAGCTTTCTGATGTTTACAAAGTCTTAAATGACTACGAAAAAGCACTTAGCTACAACCAAAAGATTCTTGAGTTAGACCGAGAAAGTGGAGACTCGGCACAAGTGGCGGCTACCCTGAATAACATTGGTTTCCTCTATAAATTTTTACAAAAACCTGAGCAGTCCCTGTCCTCTTTCCAACGGTCGTTGCGTATTTACGAAAATCTACTAAGAGAGGATGAGAACGAATCTAACAAGCAGCGACTTAGCACACTGCTGGATAATCTGGGCTTTTTGAGTTTAAACCTTCGCCAAAATAAGCAAGCACTTTCCTATTTTGAGCGAGCTTTGGAATACAAAAAAGATTTGAGAGATAAAAAAGCCATTGCCCGTTCTTACAATGACCTTTCGGCAACTCACCTGGTGATGGAAAATTATTTCCCTGCAAAAACCTACGCAGAGCAAGCCAGTGCGATCGCAGAAGAAAGCGAGGCACTCGAAGTTAAGCTAGACAGTTATCAGCAGCTTGCTAGGCTTTACGAAAAGCTCAAACAATACCGAAAAGCCCTAAATTTTCAGAAAAAACATACAAAGACGAGAGAAAGCCTCTTTAAGGAAGAACGAACGCAAATGGAAGCCGATTTCCAGCGGCGTTATGTCGGAGAGCAGCAAGAAAAAAATACGCGTTTACTTGTCATTGATCGAGACCTACAAAATCTAAACTATCAGCGCCTGCAACTCGAAGCAGAAAAAAGAGAAAAAGATAATGAAATTCTTTCCAAAGAAAAACGCTTGCAAGAGTACGAGATCATGCAACGTAAACTAGAGCGTGAACGAGCATTACAAGAACTCGAAAAAGCGCGTCAAGCACTAGAGGCGCAAAAGCAGGAAAGTAAAATCAACGAGTTACAAAAAGAAAAGCAGCTTCAGGCAAGCAAACTTAAAGTAAGAGAAAGTGAACTCAAATCACAGAAACTTGAGGAGCAAGAACGCCAAAAAGAAATTGAGTTCTTGAAGGAGAAAGAAGAGTTAAATCGTATTTTGGTAAAAGAAAAAGAACGCGAAAGTAAGCTTTTCCTCGCTGTGGGAGTCCTTCTTTTTCTTGTGTTAGTTTTAGCCCTAATCGGTTTTCTTCAAAAACAGCGTGCCAACCGAAAGCTAAAAGGTTTTACGGAGCAGATTCAACAAAAAAATCAGCAACTGGAAAGTTCAAAAGAAGAAGTAGAAATTGCCGCCAGTCAACTCATGATCGCCAATGAGCAACTCGAAGAAAAAAATAAGCGTATCACAGACAGCATTCGGTATGCCAACACAATCCAAACGGCAATTTTGCCTACCCACGAGGAGTTTAACCGCTATTTCTCCGAGTTTTTCATCA
>CAZNAK010000180.1:0-5609 GCA_964570645.1 uncultured Cytophagales bacterium
TGAAAAACAATATTGCTATCCAGAGCAGGCTGAAGGTTGATTGCAGCCACATCACTGGTATCAGGAAGACAGCCACCTGCCACAATTCGACGTACAAAAAGAGTGTCTGTGAGTTCATTTTCCCACAAAAACTCGGTATCACTGAGGCTAAGGGTATCACGCCAATTCGCAACGTCAGACGTATCCCTCGAAATCTGCCATTGCACATCAAAAACAGCGGTAGTTGATACACTTGCTGGGAGGCTGGCAGTAATGGTATCAGGCGTTTGAAATTGGCAGACCGTCTGAGAAATAGGAATTAATTCATTCTCTACGACGGGTAAAATTTCTACCTTGACCACGTTAGAAGTATCATCTGGGCAGCCCGTTGAAGCATCCGAAATCAAAATACGCCGATAAAAGAAGGTTTGTGTGAAGTCCGTAGCTTCGTAATTGGCTGCTGTCGCTGAGGCAATATCTGTAAAGGCAAGGCTATCGGTTGAGGTCTGCCACTGAAAAGCGGGGGTTCCAAAGGGGGCATCACCGTTATCGCTGGCTTCGTTAAGTAAAAATATCGGACGCGTATTGTCTTGGCACAATAAAGTATCTCCTGAGATGAGGTTGGACTGAGTACAAAGTTGGACATCCAAAGTCACCACTCGACGATGTAAGGTGTCGCCTCGCGCAACACTATTAAAAACACGACAGATCAACTCGCGCCCGTCGTCAGCGGGTGTTACGCCCGTAATCAGGAGGTCAGAGGTGATAGAAACGATGACTCCCGTAGCCTGATCGTACCACTCGTAACTGTTACTTGTCCCTGGCGTTGTAAAAGGAAAGGTCAAATCCTGTCCCTCAAAAACCTGAACAACGGTGGCCACATCCAAACTATCCTGATCTTGATACGTAAATCCGCTTCCTAAGGGCGCATTAGGCTCAAGGTCGCCGAAGTCAAAGCGGTTATCATCGGCATTCAATACCGAAATACTTGAAGCAGAGAGATCGGGAAGCTCCTCCAGCACGTTTGAACTAATACCCAAGGTGTCCAACATCGTTAGGTTTCCCAGTTGATTAGGAACCGTTCCCGAAAAGTCATTTTGATCCAATAAAAGCGTCTGGAGAGAGTCAATGGCACCAAAAAAAGCACCCGAAGGCTCTAGGTCGCCCGAGAGGCTATTATCAGAAAGGTCAATACGCTTAAGACGCGCCAGCGCACCGGCAGCAGGAGCATTGGAGGGCAGCGTACCCGAAAGCCCTAAACCCGATAGGTCAATGGCAATGACGCAGGAATCCGCAGGGTCAATCCTCACGCCAGTCCAGCTGGTTATAGGGGTAGCCCCAGACCAGTTAAGCCCCGTAATGTTTTGAGCAAAAGCTAATAATGCAGTAGTATCTTGGGCAAGGTCAAGGGCACGTTCGGGAGCTTTAGCATGTACTGTCTGCCCCAAAACCAATAAAAACAAGCCCAATACCCAGCTTGGGTTGGTAATCTTTTTCATGGTATAATTCTTTCCTGATGCTAGAACGAGAAATTTCGGATAAGCGTATTTGTTACGATAGATTTGTCTGAATAGTCTCTTTTTCTTACACATGAACACAAAAATAGTGTCAGGCTTTTGGTTTGACAAAAAATGGGAAGGATGTTGGGGAAGCGTGATGGTTCTTTTTTACTTTTATTTGTCTTTACAAGCAACTGGTACACAGTAAGAGGAAGCTAGACATCTTACGCCGCCGCCTCCCGCATACGAACCGTGCTTGGAAGCTCGGCATTGCTACGGCTTTTTTTATGGCTTGGTTAAATGCCCCTGCTATCTTTGAGCTTTCTGATTTAAGATGAGTATTCTCTGGTTAACCCCGTTTCTATTCAAGAGGATGCGAGCGTAAGCACATTAACTTATACCATAGCCGCAAGTGTTTCTCCTTGTTTTAATACGCCTGTTGCTTTCTCCGTCTCAGGCACAGCCCTCTTCAATGATGACTACACCCTTATGAGCGGAAGTAGTGACTTCAACGGTACAACCGGTACAGTAACCATCCCCGCAGGGCAAACTAGTGTAGATTTAGTCTTCCAAGTTCAGCAGGATGCTGTTTTTGAACCTGATGAAACGATTGTGGTGACGATTGAGACTCCGTAGGGTACAGTAAAGACTACAAAAGTCTTGAAGACTTTTGTGGTCTAAAGTAGGTTTATCACCCTACGCACACCTGCAGCAAGCTACTTTACTCTTGCAGTAAGCCAAATCAGACCTGCACAGAGGTTTCCAGTACACTGGGTAACATAAATCAGGCTTACAGGGAGATTTCCAGTAAGCTGGACAGCGCAAATCGCACTTGCAGGAAGCTTTCCAGCACGCTGGGAAGCCTGAAGCGCATCTGCACGGAGGTTTCCAGTGCGCTGGGTAAAATAAAATTATACCTCGATAAGGTTTTTTTGATAGAAAAGCAGCAATAAATGAACCCTTATCCGTTACCTGTGTTCCCACAGGCGGCTTTAGGCAACCAAAAGTTTGTGAATCATCCCATAAACGCCAAACCACTCCGTTCGATAAAGGGGATTGCGTGGGCAAGTTCAAGCGTATATTTCCGAAATTCTTCGCCTCGGTGCTCGTAGTTTTTGAAAAGATCGAAACTCGCACAGGCGGGAGAGAGCAAAACTGTGCCATCCTCAGGCGCAAAGCGATAAGCCGCTAAGACCGCCTCTTTCATGGAAGCCACCGAAACCAGACGATCTCCGAAATGCGGCTTGAAAAACTCAATCAATTTTTCATTCTGAGTTCCTAGTGCCACAATCGCATGCACGCGCCGACAGACTAAACGTTCAAGGTCGCGATAGTTATTCCCTTTATCGACACCGCCTGCGATCCAGATGATGTTCTCCTTAAAACTCTTGAGTGCTTTAGAGGTCGCATCGACATTCGTTCCCTTGGAGTCGTTATAAAATGTGATGGAGTTGATATTCGTAATTTTTTCCATCCTATGCGGGCTCCCTTTGAAGGTTCGGAGTGCTAAGGCAATCTCTTTTTCGGCGAGTTTGAGCCGTTGTGCTGCCAAAACTGCTACTGCGGTATTAAAATAGTTATGTTCGCCGTGTAATGAGAATTTGGTCAGATCAAAAACGTGATCTCGAACTTGTAAGATATGCGCTTCCTCGTCCCAATGGATGATCTTTTGACCGTTCCACTTAAGGTTAATACCCATCATTTGCGGGTTTCCGATAAGATTCTGGAGGTTTTGGCTCGTCCAGTAGTCTTTTGCGTTGTAAATAAAGAGATCCTGACGTTTTTGGTTCTCCGTAATACGAATTTTCGCGCTCGTATATTCGTACATGCTGTTATTGTAACGATCAAGGTGGTCGGGCGTTACGTTTAAGATCACCGATATGTTCGGATGGAACATATCAATGTCTTCGAGTTGGAAGCTACTCACCTCCAATACAAAATAATCCGCCTCGCCCTCTACAAGGCTCATGGCAAAGCTCTTTCCGATATTACCCGCTAGCTTTACGTCCATTCCGTTCCTTTTCAGGATATGATAAACGAGGGAAGCCGTTGTTGTTTTTCCGTTTGTTCCCGTGATGGCAATAATGTAAGCACGCGTAAAACGACACGCAAACTCAATCTCGGAGATAATTGGGATTTCGTGTTCCTCCAGAAAACTTATAATGGGGGCAGTCTTCGGGATGCCCGGACTTTTGATGACCGTATATGCGTCAATAAATTTATCACTTGTATGCCCGCCTTCTTCGTATGCAATGCTTGCTTTTTCAAGAATTTCTTTACGCTCAGGGGTGATTTGGCCGTACTCCGAGACAAATACACGATACCCTTTATCGCGCGCTAGCAATGCAGCACCGATGCCGCTTTCGCCCGCCCCAAGTATCACAATTAGTTCTCGGTATCCCATATATCTATATCTTATCCTAGTTTTAGTACTTCTCTTGCCCTTGCAATCAATAATAACACGCCAATCTGAAAGGGAACTCCCAGACTGAACGGTACAAAAAACTCCATCATACGCCACGATTCATCAAAGGAGCCGTAGTATCGCTTTGACCACCAACAACTCCACCTTCCTGCACACGCTTCTGTCCCAAACAACGCTTCTGCAATCAGTAATGTCGGCACACAGAGCAAAGCCGTGATAAAAATCACTCTCCAGAAACGTCCATTTTTTGAAAGTTGTTTGGTGCGCTTTCTACCTCGACTGTCTGTACGCTGATACTCAAACAGGTTTGGTAAGGCATAGCGGCGTGCCATCAATAGAAATAGTAAAGAGGCTAGAATCGTCACGCCCCAAAAATAGTAGCCATAATGAATGTCACGGTTAAATATCACATTAAGGCGGACAGAGGTCGCGGGGACGATCACTTTTGAGGTAAGCCAGCTTATCAAGAAACCAAAAACGGTCAGTAGCAAAGCAAAAACGCCAGTCTTCCCGAGTGAGATATTCGTCACTGCACCTACTCCCGACTGCATCGCCCGCGTAATGCCATATACAAACTCTCTTCGGCGTTGGCTTAACCTTGCCCCAAAGGTAAAACGGGGGATACTCGGGACCGGCATATAATTCCGTCCGCGTTTGGCATGGCTCGCCTTGTAATATTTATTTTTCGCGCCCGAGGTGATCCAAAGATACTCAGCCGAAAGAAGCTGACGATCATACGACTTGGCTTGTTTGACCGCCTCGGTGAACCCACGATCACTGACATCGCGGCGTTTACACTCGATAATCATCCGCACATCTTGACTCCTTTTTTGCCCATAGAAGACAATATCTACGTACTTGTAAGAGGAACCCATCTTCACTTTGTGTTCAAAAGCCAAGTGGTCGGGAGGGTATTTCAGATTTAAAATGAGGTGCAGATACGTTTCGATGCGAACTTCTTCCTCGGGCGTAAGTGGAAATCGTTGATCGGCAAAAGGATAATAGACTCGCCGACGTTCTGCCGAATCTTCAAAGCGGATAAAGCCACCTCGTAAGCCCTTTTTGATCAGTGCCGAGTGTTGCATCGTTATTTGGATAGAAGGTTTTTGTAGTATTAGCCAGCTAAGATACACAATCTCAGTGCTTTTTCAATCGCTAGATTGCTTTTTTTACGGTCAAGAAAGGCGTATCTTTGTATTTCGTAGAAATTAAAGAAAGAATGCAGTCGAATATCGTAGCTATCGTCGGACGACCTAATGTCGGGAAATCCACACTTTTTAATCGGCTTATTGCCAAACGGCAAGCCATTATGGACGATGAAAGTGGGGTCACGCGAGATCGTCATTACGGGCAAAGCGAATGGAATGGAAAGTTTTTTACAGTCATTGATACGGGGGGTTACGTCGTTGGCTCGGAGGATGTTTTTGAGCGCGAAATCCGTAAGCAGGTCGAGATTGCGATGGAGGAAGCTTCGGTTTTACTTTTTGTCGTGGACGGACAAACGGGTATCATGCCCCTAGATGAGGAATTTGCCCAAGTCCTGCGCCGTTCCGAGAAGCCCGTTATCACCTTAGTAAACAAAGTTGACGGTAACGAGCATCAACACCTGACCTACGACTTTTATTCTTTGGGCTTTGAAAAGCTTAATCCCGTCTCGGCGGAGAGCGGCTACGGTACCGGAGACATTTTAGATCAAGTGGTATCGT
>CAZNAK010000181.1:0-5540 GCA_964570645.1 uncultured Cytophagales bacterium
GTAGGCTACCGAAACCCGCAAAAAAGACCCCATGCTTGCCGCAATCACTTTTGGATTGTATAATGCTACACAAGTCGGGGAGCAAATAATTTGGGTGATCGCGTACCAGTCTGCAATACGGAGAATTGTCCCAAGGTTACCCGGGTCACGGAGATCTTCCAGAACAAGGGAAAGCCCTTTGGGATTATCCGAAATGGGGGCAGTTTTGGGCGTTTTAACAAGGGCAATCGCGGTTTGATTGGACTTAAACGTACTGGCTTGCGTGAGGTTTTTGGCAGAGGATTCGATTACTTTGATCTCCCTGAGTAACTCAGCGTGCTGCCCAACAAACTCCGAGCTAGCATACAGTTCCCGAACCTGAAAGTGTGTTGCTTTCAGGAGTTCAGTAACGATCTTTTCCCCTTCGACCAAAAACAAACCCTCTTGCTCACGGTACTTTTTTTGGTGAAGCGAACGGATAAATTTTCGCTGGTTTTGGGTCATGGATGATGGTGCTGTTCAAAAGGTAGGAAAACGGTAAAACACGTGCCTTTTCCGAGTTCCGATTTTACAGAAATATCTCCATGATGGGCATCCACAACCGTTTTGACATAGCTTAACCCCAAGCCAAAGCCTTTCACGTCGTGTACGTCTCCTGTGGAAACGCGGTAAAAGCGGTCAAAAATCTTGCTTACCTCGTCCTTAGAAATCCCTTTGCCGTTATCAAAGACATTGATGACAATGCCGTTCTTTACATTATGTGTCGTCAAACGAATCTTGGGCCGTTTGGGTGAGTATTTGTTTGCATTGTCTAGCAGCCCTGAGATGATGTTATTGAGATGAAGAAAATCGCCCGAAAGCACGGATTTGCTGGCATCAAATTGCGTTGTTAGTGTTCCCTCCCGCTGTTCGATGAGTAAGATTACGTTCTGAATTGCATCCTCCGCAATTTCATGGATATCCACAGGTTTCATTACCATTTCGAGGTCGCCGCGCTCCATCCTCGCGGACTGCAATACCTTTTCTACTAAACGGCTCAAACGCTTGGTTTCGTCTTTTATCATACTGACGTAGCGGCTGTGCTGGTCGGGCAAGTGACGCATGCCGTCATCGGATAACATTTCGGTTGCCAAAGAAACCGTTGCGATGGGCGTTCGGAACTCGTGTGTCATGTTATTCACAAAGTCTGTCGTTGCATCGGTGAGGTCTTTTTGTCGTAAAATCAGTCGAATAGCCAGAACAAACGATACAGACATCAGCCCGATAAACAAAATGGAAGAACTTAGTACAAGCGTCATGTGACCGAGTAAATAACTATTCTCCTGCGGGAAATAAACATACAGGAAGTTGTCACTCCGCTTTATGTCACTCGGAAATAAGCGATGCTTAAAGCCATGTTCCAGAATTTCGGTTGTTTCGTTGGGATTTTCAACAAAGAAGAACTCTTTCTCAGCGACGTTCAATACCAAAAACTCGTAGTAGGTCTCAATGCCCGCATTACTTAATTCTGCACTCAGCATAGAATCCAGAACAGCGTAGTTGAGCCGACTTTCGATGGGCAAGGTGCGCTCGCTGAGGTGCATCATGATTTCAGCCAACATCATACGTTGTTGGAGATAGCTTGACTTTGAACCTTCTGTGATGGCTGTAAGCTTTTCGTCGCTTAACCGAATCATCCCCGTTGTATCATCTGGGTTGATACTGATGTTGAGCTTTCCGTCTTCGCTGTAGCCAATGTATTTTATGGAGTCTTGCTTTTGGGGGCGTTCCGAGAGGTCTGTATTTCTGGGTAATTGCTGTAGGGCTTCCAACATCTCTGGATCATTGGCGGACTGCCTTCGCATCATTTCAATATTTTCGCGGTATTCGAGTTGGTGTACTACATTGTTGAGGGACTTATGAACGCTTTGCTGGAACGATCGCCGGTTTTCCCTTACCGTATCGCTTACCCAATACACCTGAATGGCAAGTAGTCCGATTAACCCCAAACCCATAAATACGTTAAGGCGAAGAATTTTTCGAGTTATTTTTTGTTTCTTGGGCATGAAAAAAGATAAGATAACAAAAACTTATGCTACCAAAAATATTATTTTTTGCGGCCGAAACACAGAATTTAACCAAGTTTAGTCTCCGTAGCACTAAAGTTTATGCTTTGTTTGTGTTCCTTATACTTTCCAACGGAACGCAGGCACAGTTGCTTTGGGAAATCAGTGGAAATGGGCTTGAAAAGCCTTCTTACCTTTATGGAACCGTACACGTAGGCGACGAACGCGCTTACAACTTCCATCCTGAGGTTTTGCCTGCCCTAGAACGCGCTGAGGGCATGGCCGGGGAGCTGACCTTTGATATGGCGATGATGATTCAAGCCATGAGTGCAATGATGATGAAAGACTCTACGCTTGCTGATTTGTTGCCTGAAGAGAAATATGATTTTGTCCACAAAAAGATTGAAAAGCGCGTAGGTCCGTTTATGAGCGGCATGGTGGAGGGCATGAAACCCGCTATTGTTCCTATGCTCCTGATTGACCCTGAGACGATGATGCAGATGGACTCAGCCAAAACGCAGCGTGAGCCGCTTGATCTGTACTTTCAGAACAAAGTACGCAAGGCCGAAAAAGAAGTCACGGGGCTGGAAACCGTCCAAGAGCAAATGGCAGCTTTTGACGTATATTCATTAAAAGAGCAAGCCGAGATGCTGTACGAGTCGCTTAAAGCCGAGGAAGAAGGCGGGCAGGAAGGCAGTATGGAAAAAGAACTGGATAACCTACTAAACCTCTACGAAAGTGAGGACTTGGATGCCCTCTATGCCCTCACTGTCTCGGAGCTTGACCCAATGGCAAGCGAACAGCTTTTGAATGTACGAAATGTACGCATGGCAGATCGCTTTGAGAAGCTCATGGAGCGAAAAACGTGGTTTGTTGCCGTAGGAGCAGCGCATTTGCCCGGAGAAAAAGGGGTGATTCAGCTTATGCGGGATAAGGGTTACACGGTCAAGCCTTTGTCAGAGAAAAAGGAGTAAGCGAATAACCATGCGTTTACACCAACATTAATTGGCATCCCTCCAATTCATTGATTAGCCCGCTTCCAAAAAGTCCCGCGGGGGTATGGTAGCCCGTTTTAAACTCTCCCGAAAGCACCTTCTGCGCAATCAAAAGTGACATTTTTGCCGTAAGTGTATATCCTTCGAGTCCCTGAAAGCGCGCTTCGCGTGTTTCTCCTTCGGCATTGCGGACTTTTCCCCAGACAAGTGAAAGTGCTTCCTCACGCTCTTGGGCGGTTGGTCCCGTGATTTTGTTACCTACCCATGTTTGTAACAGCTTTTTAACGGGCGAAAGGCTCAAAATAGGATTATAAAGCCATTGCCAAGCCTGTAAATTTACCATCGTAGGCGGAACAGCCGTGTAAACCTCAATATTTGGAATTTGCGTTGTCCAAAATGCTGTGGACACATCCCCCCAGGGAATGGTCATGGTCATACGCTTTTTTATGCCAAAGTCTATCCATTTCTGTTTATGTCCGAGGGGAACACGTTTGATTTTTCCATCTTCACGCACCGCCCCCGACTCGCCCAAGTTCATGAGCATTGTCTGTGCCGTTCCGTGCGAAAGCTGCCCGCCCAGTCCTGCAAAGGCAAGTTCGAGGTGAGTCGCATCAGGAAGGCTTTTATGGAGAAGTTTAGCCGTACAGTCAGTCGGTACAACGTCAAAACCTGCACCCGAAAGGACTACGATGCCTGCTTCTTTGGCGCGCTGGTCGTAGCTCTTGGCGAGTTCAAAGACTTCGATTTCGCCCGTAATGTCAAGATAATGCGTTTTGGCTTTTAGGCAGGCTTCAATCATCGGTTTTGCCGTATGCGCGAACGGACCTGCTGTGTGTAAGACGAGATCGAAATGTTCGATCTCTTTCACGATCTTATCCACCTCTGAGAGATCAAAACAAACGTACTCGTGGTGGAGCTGTTGGTGTAGTGCTGCGAGCTTTTCAGGGTTTCGTCCTGCCAGTGTAGGGACAAGTCCGAACTCGGTTGCAAACGCTGCGGTAAGTTTTCCTGTGTAGCCGTAGGCTCCGTAAAGAAGGAATTTCATAGTTTTATAGGTGAGTTTTTGATGCGTATTTTTTCTTGATCTCACAAGTCGGACAGCTTGAACAGCCGCCTTTTTCTTGGTCAAAAAACGTTCGATAAAGTTGCCTTACCAAGTATCCCAACGCCGCTACGACGCATAATGCTGTCAAAATAAGTTGAAACATAGCCTAAATTTAAGACCTTTTCCCGAAAAAAGTGTTGCTTTGCTAACCAAGTCATTTAGAATTAGTTTAAATAGAAGTATGTATTTGCTGCCCATGACCAACCTTAGCCAGTGTCCGTCCAATCAAGATTTTGAGATTCAAAGCATTACCCAGCACGAGCTTGCCCCTAAGCTGACTGAAATGGGTTTATATCCGGGAAAAAAAATCAAAGTACTGTTTCGCGCCCCTTTCGGCGATCCCATAGCCATTGATATGGAAGGATATACGCTATCATTACGACGTGCGGAAGCTTCACTAATTCAGGTTTGTTAGATGAAAAAAATTGCATTAGTTGGGAATCCAAATTCTGGGAAAACCTCTATTTTTAATCAACTCACAGGGCTAAATCAGCAAGTGGGTAACTATCCTGGAGTGACTGTTGACAAAAAAACAGGGGTAACGCGCCTTTCTCCCACAGAAAATGCGCACGTTATCGACCTGCCGGGCACATATAGCATTCAGGCGCGCTCTCAGGATGAGCGCGTCGTTTCTGACATCCTTATCAACTCCGAGCACGAAGATTTTCCCAATCTTGTTGTCGTGATTGCCGATGCCTCAAACCTGGAGCGTAATCTATTGCTCTTTACGCAAATACACGACCTGCAAATACCTGTCATTTTAGGACTCAATATGATTGACGTTGCCGAACGAGATGGGCTAAAAATTGACCTTACCAAGCTCAGCAAAGAGCTTGGTGGCGTTCCCATCGTTCGGATGAACGCCCGAAAAGGTCATGGGATCCTAGAACTCAAGCAGGCCATGCTTAGTCACATCACGAACGAAGACTTTGTTCCTTTTCTCAATGAAAAGCATAACACAAGTTTGGATGTCACTAAGGAGCAGGTGAGTCAGACACAGGCAAGATATAAACGAATCAAAGAAGTTATCGCTGCCTCCGTAAAAAAAGAGATGCTCAAAAACAGGTCTTTTACGCGTAAATTGGATCGAATTGTCGTACATCCTGTGGGCGGATACCTGATCTTCTTGGGAATTTTAACCCTAATTTTTCAGGCAATATATAGCTTTTCAGAAGTCCCGATGGATTTTATTGACAGCGTTTTTGGCTCGCTGAGTTACTGGGCCAAGGAGCATCTGCCCGCAGGAGTCTTTGTTGATCTACTCGCCGAAGGGATCATTTCGGGGATCGGCGGCGTGGTGATTTTTATCCCCCAAATTGTCCTGCTTTTCACGTTTATCGCCTTGCTTGAAGAGACGGGTTACATGGCACGGGCAGTTTTTATTATGGATCGGCTGATGCGTCCCTTTGGACTAAA
>CAZNAK010000182.1:0-4938 GCA_964570645.1 uncultured Cytophagales bacterium
ATACTTGCCGTCAGGATGACCTGAATCGGGATCAGTTGATAGATATATCGGTCGTAGAAAACAAAGAAAAACGGAGCGGTTACTGCAAAAAATGCCCCCCAACATACAAACAACCACAAGAGTGATTTTGTCGTGAGGTTTTGTTCCAGATACCAGCGTCTTAGGTGTTTCCATCGGAAAAGCACAAGCAAAAAAGCAGGAGCGGCATAGAGCAAAGTCAATAAAAAGCGTAACGTATTGTTTACCCAACGATTACTTTCGTCAGCTACACGCCCTGTCACCTGATCCTCAATGAACATTTCCAGAAACGCCTCACGGTGCGCCATATATACATAGCCATACCAACCAAAAGCAAGCAGTAAGCCTAACACCAAGGGAATGGGATGAAAAACAACCTTCCAAGATACACGCTGTAAAGGGTTAAAAGCCATGTAAAACGCTGTGATTCCACACAAAACCAGCCCCGGAACGCCCTTGGCCGCCACACTCAATGCAAAACCCAGATAAAACAAATACACATAGCCCATTTTTTTGCCTTCGTATTTGAGCATTCCCAACGCCCCCCAAAGTCCGAGTGTCGTGTAAACAGTCAATGGCATATCAGGCATCACGCGGGAGGCACCCAGAACTGTTAGTGGGTGAATACCAAGTAGTAGGGCAGCCAATAATGCCGTTTTTCTATCTTTTGGCATCACCAAAAGGCTACTTTTGTAGGTAATCCAAAGTAAAAACACTCCCCCCAACAAGAAAGGCAAGCGTGAAGTCCAATAAGATACGCCGAGCGTTAGGTAAGACACTACTACCCACCAATAAGTCAGAATAGGCTTATGAAACCGTAGCTTTTCGTCAAAATAAGGCGTTAGAAAGTCCCCCGTTTGGAGCATTTGAATAGCCGCGTCGGTGTAAAACATCTCGGAGGGTGCAACAACTAAGTAGCCTAACGAAAAAGGAATGATACTGAGTAAAAACAGGAGTCCAACCTGCCAAAAATTTTCTTTTTCAAACATATCCAAAGTCCATTTATCGTTGCTTACCTGCATAGTCAAGGCAATACTGCCAGTCTGCTTTGTAGTCTTGACGGATTTTTGTGAGCGCACCGTCTGGAATGATAACTTCATTTTCCGTCCACAACTTAGGTGCAACTCGGGCAAGATTAGCAACGGTATGCAACCCAAGCTGATTGGTCTTAAGATGGATTTTATTCCAAACTTTAGAGGAAGCGTTCTTTTTCTGATATTTAATGCGTTTGTTATACCTCCGCACCCACTTGAGTTGCTTTTCCGTCATGGCTGTTTTGAGCCTTCGCTTAATGGGCGCATGGTTAGCAAGCGTCGTACCCGTAAAATCTAAGAAAGGTGTGAGGAAAGCCTCTGGGCTTTTCTTGAGTTCCTCAAAGATGAGTACTAGGGGCGGTTGCTCAAACAGCTCTTCCGCCCACTCGATTTTAGGGCGATAAAATAACCCCTCGTAGCCTCCCACCCCGTTTGGGTGCTGTTTTAGGGTTAAAAATTCCTCGTAAGAAGCATATCCATGTTTACGAATAAAATATTTGTACTTAGAAGCCAGCCAGCTATCGTGCCGCCGAAAGACTAGAATAATCCGAATATCACTGCGGTAGCGCGCCAGAATTTCCATGCGCTTACGCAGGTTTTTGTCCTCTTCTACCGAAAAAAGAAACTTTTTTGTACCCGCATTTTCTGAAATACGTTGTTCAAAATGCTTGTAATGCTTCTTTGGGAAATAGCGGATACCCTCCAAGTAGGGAAAAACAAGGTGCTGCAAATAGGTAGAACCTGTTTTAGGCAATCCGAGATGAAAAAATATTTCGGGCAATGCATTCATAAGGCAAAGGTATCCCTTTTCTGGATTTTCTTGAATAACGACACCGATGTAAAAGAATTTCCCTTCGAGAGGTTAGCTTACGACCTCAATCTTGAGCGTATTCGTACGAGCGCGTTGGTCAATGGGCATACTGACAAGGTTAATTACCACATCCCCTTTTTTGATCTCTCCCAAATCCAATAGGTAGTTTTGTGTATCCTGAAAAGTCTTGTCGGTAGAGATAAACTGATCGTAGAAATACACATTTACACCCCAAATAAGGTTAAGCGTCTTTAGGATCTTCTCGTTCTTGGTAAAAATATGAATGTTTGCTCTCGGACGACGACTGGCAATCTCAAAAGCGGTATAGCCTGATTGCGTCATCGCGATAATCGCCCTTGCATTGGTCTCACCGGACATCCAACAGGAAGTGGCAATGAGGCTTTTACTTGTAAAGTCGGGCGAAGTACGGTCTATATCATAAAAAGTATTATAAATATCTGCCGTCTCCTCCACCGACCGAATAATCTGCGTCATGCTCTCGACAACTTTAATCGGATATTTTCCCACGGCGGTCTCTCCGCTTAACATCAGCGCGTCTGCACCATCGACAACGGCACGTGTCGGGCGAGGGTTTTCGATCATAGACTCCATCATCTGCGTGGCAATAATAACGGGCTTAGTGGCTACGATACATTTGCGAACGATACTTTTTTGGAGCATCGGCACGTCTTCCATTTTGGTTTCTACCCCTAAATCTCCGCGAGCGATCATAAGCGCGTCCGAGGCATCAATGATTCGATCTATGTTTTTGACAGCCTCAGGACGTTCAATTTTTGCAACAATTCGTACCGTTCCACCTTGCTGTTTGATGAGCCTTCGGAGATAATAAATTTCTTCTGCCGTCCGAACAAACGAAAGTGCCACCCAGTCCACGTTATATTCCAAACCAAAGAGCAGGTCATTGTAATCTTTATCCGTCAGGGCAGGCGATGAGATGGTCGTATCGGGTAAGTTGATCCCTTTTCGGGGCTTAACCACCCCTCCGTAAATGACTTCCACCCGAAAATCATGGCGGCTTACCTCCGTTACTTGAAGTTCGATTTTTCCGTCGTCAATCAGAACTTTATCGTGTACTTTAATATCTCGTACGATAGAAGGATAAGTACACGAAACCCGCGTTGCGTTACCGACAACATCTTCGTTGGTAATCAAAAAGGAGTCACCGCGCTTCACCTCAAAGGGAGCTTCGAGTTCGCCCACACGAATTTTTGGTCCTTGTAAATCTTGTAGGATGGCCACACTCCCCCCGACCTCTTGATTAAGTTTTCGAATCTTAGTGATGACCTCTGCGTGATCTTCCTGTTCTCCATGCGAGAAATTTAGGCGAAATACGTTAGTTCCCGCAAGGATCAAGCTACGAAGTGTTTCGATGTCATTGGAGGCAGGGCCTACGGTAGCGACAATCTTGGTGCGTTTGAGTGGTAGTTTCATAGCTTAAAGATACATTTTTTTAGATTACAACAAGTTTAAGTTTCTGGTAATCTAAATGTGGCCCTACCCTCGCAACACCCAAAAGATGACTTGGGGAGTAGTGTTGCTTAGGGTGATGGTGGGGGAGGTTTCGTGTAGTTTTCCGGCACCCGGGTAGGTATCGGCGTTGTTGCGGCTCGAAAAGTGCCAGCCGTGTCCGATACCCGTTTCGGGATTGATCGCAATGGTTTCACCCGATTGCGTGTCTTTGAAAACAAACGCCCGTTCGTGATCTGTATCTTTACGTTCTTGGAGTGCTTCAAAGGGTAGATTATGCTTGTCCGCAAGTGCCTTGAGGTCTTGCCTACGCCATTCTTTAAGCCTATGCGGATAGTCTTGTGTGATACTTTGGATGCCGTTAAAGGCTTTTCTTGTGCTAATTCCTCGTGTTTTGACCGTAAAGGAATTGAGTTTAAAGCCAATTTCGTCGCGTAGGCCCGCTACAAACTCCATCATCAGCAAACAGAACCCAGGGCTGACTATGTAGCGGTCGCTGTACGTGAGGTCGAGGGTTTTCCCCTTCAAGATGCCTCGCACGTCGGATATTTTGTCTGCTTCTTCCAAAAAGTGCTTGGCCAGTTCGCTACTCGGAAACCAGCCCGAGGGAGCCAGTTCGATACGCTGCGTATTACCTCGTGGGTCTTCGGGTTGAATAAGCTGATAATCAAAATCCTGTTCGGAATCGACATACAACCCTGTTGCATTTTCCAGCCAGGTATCATCAAGCTGGCGGCTGTACGCTTTTTCGGTTAGGGTGTAATAAGTACGCCAACTTCCTTTGGTGAGCTGTACCTGACAAACGGGCATCACCAGGTCGCTTTTCGGCTTTCCTGCCTTGAAAAATGCTGCTTTCCCAGCAGTTTCTCGAACTTTTATGCGGTTGAGATCACTCGCCCCATAGTCGATCTTGTTCCCTACGATGGCGAGCTTCAGCCGCTCGTCTTTTTCACCAAGTCTGCCTGCGTAACGCGATAATGGCAGCTCTTTACGCCACTCCTTATACGACCACTCGGCAACTTCTGGCTCAACAAAAAAGTAAGCAGATTTGATTTCTTGACGACGATCAAGGCGGCGTAGCTCTTCTTTAAGTTTTATACGTAAAGGTTTAGCCTTTGGCAGTTCTTGCAATACCTCCTGTGGCACTTTCTGTTCCAAGGCTGCTTGCAGCCAAGCGATTGCTGGCTGGCGATTCATCTTGTCGATATGCCACTGTGAGTTTCGGTCTATCAAGCAGTTGGTACAGGCTTTTCTACAAGAACATCTTGATAAAAAGTCGAGTGCATTCCGGAATACCTTTTCCTCGTAATCCAAAAACTGCGTAACAAAGCCTGCCCCTCCCTTAGCGGTATCGAACAGAAAAAGCGATAAGTAGCTGCCATAGTTCTTCACACCAAAGCTAATTTCTCCTTGCTCTACACCGAGTACCCGTGCAAACTCTCGCGTTAGGATCACTCCCAGCGACCAAACTAAATCTTCATCTTTGGTGTACTTATCAAAATTTCCGTGTTCATCCTGTACTCGAAAGCGCAGCTCGGCGATATCCGTCCGAAGACGCGCCCCTAAAACCGCAGGTTCTTTGGGTAT
>CAZNAK010000182.1:4948-5532 GCA_964570645.1 uncultured Cytophagales bacterium
TCGGGCCACCATGGGCATTCGCTTACGGGTATGTTTGGTTTTTGGCAAATCGGGCTTTTGTCTTTGGACTTTCCGCCACGCAGGCGTTTATGACCATCCAAACTATCGCGTTTCGTAGCGGTGCGTCCACAACTCGTACAGACAAAGTAGCCATTCCCGCTACCCTCGTTGATGTATAAAATTTCGGACTTGAGATCACCTTCGCGGTAGTCATAGATATTACCTGTGTTATCATCGGGCTGCCACGGCTGCATATCTATCAAAAGCGGTTTGACGTACTGCTCCTGCGAAGACTCCTTGATTTTTCGCTGTTTTTCTTCAAAAATATCCGTAGCAAAGCCCGCAGGTTCAATCAAGTGCGTAAATGCGCCTTGCTTATTGTCGCTGCGTCTGACTCCTTGAAACTTTCCGCCTTCACAATTAGGGCAATCCGTGAGGGAACTATCTTCATCGCTTGTGCGGACACGTTGATACCCGCACTTTGTGCATGACTGAAGTAGGCTTTCTTGCGCTTCGTTTTGTTCTGTCTTGAGCAAAACACCCGCTGACTTGTAGCTCCAACCATTGATGACAACCCAGTTACC
>CAZNAK010000183.1:0-5525 GCA_964570645.1 uncultured Cytophagales bacterium
TTCAGGCTAAGGGCTATCATAGAATTTTAAAGGTTTCCTGAAAATCCTAGTTGAGTCACTTTTTGTTACTCGTATCATAGCAGCCTGCTTCAATATCGTTAGTCATCCAAATTAAGCTATCTCTCCAAACGCCATGGAATGGACGTGCGCTGAAAAAATAGAAATCCACGCTCTAACATACCTTCTCACCCTTACTGAGGGCTTCACAACGAATGCCTAGCCTTACTACCTGTGTCCGAAGCTCTACCGCGTCTTTCAAGTCAGATCTTCCAGAATCACTTTTAATCCTGTGCGGCAAATGCTTTTTTCATCAATGTACTTGTGCGTGCCGAAATATTCTCCCGAATGTTAATTTCCTCCTTCTCGACAAGTTTAAAAAGCCCCAGAATGGCTTTTGAGGTCGCGTAATTATTCAGGTCAGGGTCTGCCTTTTTGACCAGCGGAATACGATTATATCGATCTACGAGTTCCCCGTAGAACTTGGTAGCATTTGTTTTTTGGAGGGCGCGTTCCATGATCGGAGAGAACTTCGCGGTGAGTTCATTAGTAGTTGTCCGACGCAGAAAGTCTGTCGCAGCTACTTTGTTGTCGTTTTTAAGGATCGCCATCGCGTCATTGAAAGTCATCTGACGAATAGAATTTTTAAAGATCGGAAGGGCTTCCTTGGCTGCTTCTTCGGCACCATGATTAAGAGCAGTGACAAATTTATCCACTTCTTTGCCTAGTCCAATATCGCGGAGTGTATTGGCGACTTTTTCAGCGTCCTCAGGGAAAGGAATTTTGATAAGCGGGTTATTTAAGTAGCCATTTACCTTAGAAGCGGAGTTTGTTCCCTTTGTGATACCTTGAACTAAGGCTTGCTTAAGGGCGTTAGCCGCTTCTTCCTTAGTGAGGGGTACGTCAGTTAGGATACCAATAGTTTTGGAAATCTGTTGCGAGGTGCATCCTGCGAGCAAGAACACAAACAGGACAAGTGGAAAAATCAGACGTAATTTCATGACAGTAAATATACGAAGAGAATCCAGCTTTTACGTAGCTTTACACCATGATTATTGTCACAGGAGCATACGGATTTATTGGAAGTGCGCTCGTTGCGCACCTCAACGCACAGGGAATCAAGGACATCGTTGCCGTTGATGACTTTAGCAAAACGCAGAAAGAAGCCAATCTAGCGGACAAACAGGTCAGGGAGCGCGTGGCGCGTAGTGAGTTCTTCATTTGGCTCAGGGAAAACCCCCGAACGCCAGATTTTTTCTTTCATCTAGGCGCACGAACGGATACGGCGGAGTTTGATCGTGCTATTTTTGATGATCTGAACGTCGAATACAGCAAGGCGATCTGGAAATACTGTACCGAAAAGTTCGTACCATTGGTTTATGCCTCCTCTGCGGCAACTTACGGTGGCGGCGAAAACGGCTACAAAGACGACGAAAGTAAAATCGCGCAGCTTCAGCCACTCAACCCTTACGGAGTCTCGAAACAGGAATTTGACCTTTGGGTGTTGAAGCAGGAAGAGCAGCCTCCGCTATGGGCAGGCTTGAAGTTTTTTAATGTCTATGGACCCAACGAGTACCACAAAGGACGTATGGCATCGGTCGTTTTTCATGCCTTCAAGCAAATTACAGCAACGGCAGGTATGAAACTTTTTCGTTCGCATAACCCTGATTTTAAGGACGGTGAGCAGCAGCGAGACTTTATTTATATAAAAGATGTCGTTAGGGTCTGTGATTTTTTCCGTACA
Source organism: uncultured Cytophagales bacterium (assembly GCA_964570645.1). Lineage (GTDB taxonomy): Bacteria > Bacteroidota > Bacteroidia > Cytophagales > Bernardetiaceae > DAISIL01. The sequence goes on from CAZNAK010000183.1 coordinate 1,742, forward strand.
CACACCAACGTACCCTCAGGAATCTATAACTTGGGAACTGGAAAAGCCCGAACATTTTTGGATTTAGTCAACGCAGTTTTTGTGGCGATGGAAGTTGAACCAACTATTTCTTTTATTGACACACCGGTTGATATTCGGGATAAATATCAGTATTTTACAGAAGCGAAAATGGAAAAATTAAAAGCTGCTGGATATGCTGCTCCTTTCACGAGCTTAGAGGAGGGAGTGAAGGATTACGTTAAAAACTACCTCGTGAGCCAACGGATTTGGTAGGATTGTGTTACCTTAACAGAATCTCTATTGTCTGTGTCCTCAAAGACGATATCAAATATTATTTTAAACCTTCTATTTATCATGAAACTTGTTATTAAATTTTTAGTCTCTGCGGGTGCAATTCTTCTAACGGCGAACCTCATCCCGGGGGTAAGTGTCGGTGGGGCCACGGGATTTTTCGATTATTTCATTAATGCCCTGATTGTCGCCATTGTCCTCTCTGTCGTAAACACCTTTGTCAAACCTATCCTCCAAATCCTAACACTCCCCATTACAGTCCTGACACTTGGGCTATCTTTACTCGTCATCAACGCCCTAATGATCTGGTTAGTGGGATACCTTGTTCCGAGTTTTACGGTAGATGGATTTGTTCCTGCCCTGATTTTTGGCCTTGTGTTTTCTATCGTGATGACCGTTGCCGACTGGATTATTGACAAGGAGTAAGTTCAATCACTCTTTGATCTCGGGAGGAGCGATCAGAAAACCTTAGCTGTTAATCTCGTAGGCTTGACTTTCCAAAAACATTATGCGAGTTTTGAGATTGTTACACGAATAAACGCACACACAAAGTTTTATGGCAAACGCATTCTTTACTGTACCTGATCCCAAAAACGAAGCCGTCCGCGATTACGCACCTGGCTCACCAGAACGCGAAGAAATCCGTTCGATGCTCCACAAACTGCGCTCCGAAGTAGCAGACATTCCCATGTACATCGGCGGGCAAGAAGTTCGTACCAACGACCTCCGTGATTGTCGCCCTCCACACGACCATCAGCACCTACTGGGTAAGTTTCACTACGGCGACAAAGGTCACGTAGAACAAGCCATTACGGCAGCACTCAACGCAAAAGAGTACTGGGAAAACTTAGGTTGGGAACACCGCGCCGCAATTTTTCTTCGTGCCGCAGACCTTATTGCAACAAAGTATCGTGCTGAGGTCAATGCAGCTACGATGCTTTCACAGTCCAAAAACGTTTATCAGGCAGAAATCGACGCCGCCTGCGAACTCATCGACTTTCTTCGGTTCAATGCTAAGTTTATGACCAAAATTTACACCCAGCAACCCGATACGGTTTCTGGTTCGGGGATTTGGAACAGAATGGAGCACCGTCCGCTAGAGGGCTTTGTCTTCGCCATCACGCCATTCAACTTCACGGCGATCAGTGGTAACCTCCCGACCGCTCCCGCCATGATGGGCAACTGTGTGGTCTGGAAACCCGCCGAAACACAAATCTATTCGGCACAGGTGATTATGCGGGTTTTGATGGAGGCAGGGCTTCCTGAGGGCGTAATCAACCTAATTTATGTGGATGGACCCGAGACGGGCGATGTCATTTTTAACCACCGTGATTTTGCGGGCTTGCACTTTACGGGAAGTACGAAAGTTTTCCAAAACCTCTGGAAGACCATCGGTGAAAACATCCATAAATACCGTACTTATCCGCGTATCGTTGGCGAAACTGGAGGAAAAGACTTCGTAATTGCCCACAAGTCTGCCGACGCAAAATCGCTGGCAACAGGACTTGTGCGGGCGGCTTATGAATTTCAGGGGCAAAAATGTTCGGCGGCATCGCGGGCGTACATCCCTGACAGTTTGTGGGATGATGTCAAAAAATATATGATTGAAGACCTTGAAACCATCAAAATGGGACCCACTGAGGACTTTTCTAACTTCGTAAATGCCGTTATTGACGAGCGCGCCTTTGATAAAATTGCGGGTTACATTGATCAGGCGAAAAACGATCCGGCCGTGGAAATTGTTGCGGGCGGAAACTATGATAAATCTCAGGGATATTTCGTTGAGCCGACCATCTTGAAAGTAGCCGATCCGAACTACACAACGATGGAAGAGGAAATTTTTGGTCCCGTACTCACTATTTACGTCTATAACTCCGAAAAATTTGAGGACGCGCTTACCCTTGTGGACCAGACCTCGCCTTATGCTTTGACGGGCGCAATTTTCTCACAAGACCGCTATGCGATTGAACTAGCAGAACGACGTTTGCGTCAGGCGGCGGGTAATTTCTACATCAACGACAAACCTACGGGAGCCGTTGTTGGGCAGCAGCCGTTTGGAGGGGCGCGCGGCTCAGGAACTAACGATAAAGCCGGTGCGTTGCAGAACCTCTTGCGCTGGGTGAGTCCGCGATCTATCAAAGAGAACCTTAACCCGCCGACAGATTATCGTTATCCATTTTTGAGATAAAAAGTAGGGATTTCTCATAAAAACACGCTAGTACTTTCCTGAAGTGCTAGCGTGTTTTTTTAAGGGTGAGACTTTTAGCTTACGAGCTTCATCGTACCAATTCTGGTCGGCTTCTTTAGCAAGGGCAGCCGCCTCCTCTTCTGTGCCGTCCAAGGATTTCCATCATCTCGAAATAATCTAAAAAACTTTCCAGTTGATCATGCTGAGGGGTAAGCGAGTGATTAGCTCGTCGGCGGTGCGTTGTAAAAATTTTCTCATGTGGATCACAGCGTAGCTTGTTGTAACACTCAGAAATACAATCAGGCAAACTCGAATAGCTTTCATTGTCTTTGGTACAATAAAATCAAGATAAAGTTGTGTTTTATCTTCAAAAAACGTATTTTAATCGAGTCTTTCAGATAATACGTAGATTAAGGCATGTAAAAAGAGATGCTCCACTTGTAGAAGGTGGGGCAGGTTTAGCAGCAAAAATGAAAGATACCTACCTTCTCGAAACACAAAATTGGGTACGGGACTTCGTACTCCGACATAACCTCTGCCCGTTTGCACATACGCCTGCACGAAAAAAGCAAATTCGTTATTGTTTGTCCGAGGCAAAAACAGAAAGTGAGCTACTCGGTGATCTGAAAAGGGAACTTGAACGGATTGAAGTCATCAGTGAGACACCGGTAGAGACGACGCTTTTGGTGCATCCGTTTGTTTTGGGAGACTTCTACGAGTACAACGACTTTCTCTATTCCGCCGATTTACTTTTGGAAGAGCTTGACCTTGTCGGAGCGATTCAGATTGCGAGCTTTCACCCTGATTATCAGTTTGCAGGAACCACACCAGACGACGTGACCAACCGCACTAACCGCTCTCCCTACCCGATGCTACACCTGATTCGGGAAGAAAGCATTACTAAGGCGCTGGAAAACTACGTAGGTGATCCCGCTAAAATTTCTGAACGAAATCAGGCGAAGATGCGGGAGTTGGGATAGACTATAAAAATCTTTCCCTACCAGTAGTCAAAGACTCTTGGAGTGGCTAAATAGGTGGAATAAACTATTGGCAGGGCCTGCGACCACTACCAGAGTCCTACGTCTTCCGCTTCTTTTTCTTCGCCGCAGGAAAGAGGATATTATTCAAAATCAGACGATAGCCCGCCGAGTTTGGATGTAAATTCAGATCTGTGGGCGGCTCGTTGACGTAGTGGCGATAATCTTCGGGGTCATGTCCGCTGTAAAATGTCCAAAAACCCTTTCCGAAGGTGTTGTGGATATAACGCGCCTCGCCTATTGCCCGGCTTTCGCCCATAACCAATAC
>CAZNAK010000184.1:0-5513 GCA_964570645.1 uncultured Cytophagales bacterium
CCTTGACCCCTGCTTTGCCGAAGGTGACCAACGCATCATTTTTACCTCCAACCGCCCCTCAGACACTACCGCAACCAATGTGAGTTATGCCGAGGCAAACGAGTTTTTTAATCTTTACTTCTTGGAGACCGATGGTACATTCACGCAAGCGACAAACTTTGCCAGCTCTGATATTCATCCTGTAAGTGTGAATAAAGATCACTTTTTTTATTTGAGTGACCAACGCGGAATCCAGCACCTCTTCCGATATGACTTCTTGGATAAAACAAGTCATCAACTGACAAAATTCATTACCGATATTCAGCAGTTTGATCTGGCAGGAGAAAAGCTTGTCACAGTCCAGAAAACCAAGGAAGGCGACCAGCTATTTTTTTACCCCAAGTTTGAAATCGACAGTACGGTATTTACTGGAAAAACCGCACGGCAGAGCGCAATCGACCGTTTTTTACTCGAACGCCGCCGCGCTATGCAAGAAAAAGAAAAGCCTAAAAAAACCGAAGAAAAGGTAGAAGAAGCACAAAAAGATAAAAAGCAGAACGCACAAGACTCCACCATCAATACCGATGACTATGAGTTTGACACCTTCGGGAAGCGCAAAGAACCAAGACCAAAACTTGGTGCCAACACCGATCCAAAACCCAAAGAAGAAGAGTCTTCGGACAGATCAGAGCAGCCCAACTCATCGACGACAGTAAAAACACAGAACGCGGTCCGTAAAGCACGGGGGCACGGTCCGTACGACTACGATAACCGCTTTTCGTTTAACCGTTCGGTAGTTACCCCCTACTTTGATCCTCTCCGAAACATCGGTATCAAGATAGAGGCAAGTATGGCCGACGATCTCGAACACCATCGCATCAACATGGGCTTATTCTTTCCCCTATTTCACATCAGCTTAAAAAGTAGCCAGCTCTTTGCGGAATACGAGTTACTCAAACACCGACTTGACTACCGAGTACGCTACGAACGTAATGCGTTGACCATCTTTGAGGATGAGAACTTTTTCAATCAGCAATACACGCTAAACCAGATTTCTGCCTCGGTATCCTATCCGCTCAACGTAATTTCCCGAGTCACCCTTGCACCTTTTGCGGCTAGTACACGCTTCCGAACAGCGAGCGGCATAGATCCTGTCATTCAGAGCTTCGAAGATCAGGTAATTACCTACGGTGGTATGAAAGGCGAGTTTGTGCTGGATAATTCTATCGTTACGGGTCCTAATATCAGAGAAGGTTCACGCCTAAAAGCAACTTGGGCACAATATTTTGGTGTCAACGAATCAGGTCGGAGTTTCGGTACCATCCTAATTGACGGGCGGCATTACCGACGCTTACTCCGAGGCGTTCATCTGGCTACGCGCCTGACTTATGGACAATTCTACGGCAGAGGCACGGGGCAAAAAGAGTTTCGCTTAGGCGGTGTATCAAATTGGGCTTTCATGCGCGACGAAGAAACGCGATCCGATGAGTTTTACCAGTTTAACGATTCTGATCCGCAGGTAAACGCCCGCAAAGATCTTACAGACATTCTTTTTATGCAGTATGTTACCCCGCTGCGTGGTTTTGACTTCAATAAGCTTTCGGGTAATAATTTTATGCTGATGAATGCCGAAATCCGCATTCCACTGATTGCTTTTCTCAACCGTCGCACTTTGCGATCTAAGTTTTTCCAGAACTTACAGCTAGTGGGCTTTACCGATGTAGGTTCGGCATGGACAGGAATTAGTCCATTTAATCGCGAAAACTCCCTCAATACCGTCGAGATTCAAAACGGCCCCTTCAATATCAGGGTATCTAATTTCAAGGATCCGTTTTTGGTTGGCTACGGATTTGGTATTCGTTCCAAGATTTTGAATTACTTTACACGCCTAGACCTTGCTTGGGGACTAGAAAACGACGTAGTGAGCGACCCGAAAATCTATTTGAGCTTGGGCTATGATTTTTAATTACGGAAGAGCAGGCTGTATTTCTAAACCAAAGAGACATAAATAACGCGCTCCTTAAAGCGTTTCTTTGCAGTAACATCCTAGAGCTGAGAAAGTACTTTCTCTTTCAGAGACTGAAACTCTTCTTCGGTAAGTACACCGCGTTCACGCATCATTTTGAGCTTACGGAGGCGTTCAATTGGGTCGGCATCCGTAGATTCATTTTTAGACTGAGCTTGCGATTTCTGCTTCCGCGAGGTACGCTGCTTGGCAGCTTGCTCACCTTGCTTTTGCTCTTTTTGGATGTCCTTGGCGAACTCTTTTCCTTTTTCAAATTGCTCTTCAAAAAAGCCTTTAAACTCACTGGCATCAAAGTCAAAAAAGTCTCCGCCTGAGTCAAAATGTCGAATAAACACTTGTCCAATCGCAAAGGTGCTTGCTCCCGACAGCACTGCCATCGATACGCCTCCGATCATCGTGCCGATACCCGGAATGGCTTTCACCGCTTGCGCTCCGAGACGCGCCAGATACGTGCCTCCCAGTGCAGAAATCCATGATTTACCCGCAGATTCTGAAAAATCTTTATCATAAGCGGCCGCCAGCTCTCGGAGCATATCAAGTTGAACCGCCGTTACGGCCAGAAAATCAACGATTGGAAGCGGGATCAGGCCCGCACCCATCGACCAAACTACGTGTGTACGAACAATGCCTTGTGCTTTTTCAGGATGTGCCATAAATGTCTTTTTTCTTGTTAACAAAATAAGCGTAATTGCTATAATGCCATTGGTCACGAAGATACTCTTTATTCTGATAAAAAAAATAGGTTGCGTGTTCCCCCCTCTTAGTTCGTCGCCCCTTCCTTACGCTTTCGGATACTTTTTTGAATAAAAATATTGTTAGGTAAAATCAATGACTCACCTTCGTCAGTCTGGAGTATAATAAAAAATATTCCAATGTCCATGATCTGTCCTTCAATTATGTATTCAAAAAATGCTCAACACACCAAGTAGATACAAATTACTCCACCGCTAAGAGGGAAATGGAGATATTGTCAAACCCACCTGCCAGATTTGCCTGTTGGATTAAGGACATAGCCGCCTCCTCAATATCATCCTTTGGTTGAAGAAGCACCTGACGTATTTCCTCATCCGTAAGCATACGCGTCAAGCCGTCAGAGCAAAGTAACCAGCAGTCCTCAGGCTGCGTTTCGAGTGAACCGACATCGGGTGGTGTAGGCTCACCACCACTGAGTGCTTTTTCTAAAATGTGGCTTTTGGGGTGCTCACGGGCTTCTTCTCTTGAGATTTGCTTGTTGCGAACAAGGTTTTCCACGAAAGTGTGGTCTTCTGATATTTGCTGGAGTTTTTGATCCCGGAACAAATACAGCCGGGAATCCCCTAATGAAGCCCAAAAGACGCGCTCTTGAACGGAGGAAAGCAGCAGCCCCACACAAGTTGTACCCATAAAAGCAAGGCGAGCATCCGACTCTGCATGTTTGGCGATCTGCTGCTGTGCGCGTAAAAAGGCATGCCGCCAAGCTTCGCCCATACTGGACTCATCGGCTGTGATCTTTTGTCTTCGCCAAGCCTTCAGGATAGTATCCGTAGCGGTATGTGCTGCCAACTCACCTCCTTTATGACCGCCCATACCATCGCAAAGCAGTGCAATTAGGGTATTTTCATCTAAGGAAAGCACCCGTACCACATCTTGGTTGTCTGTGCGGCTGCGTCCGGCATCCGAAAGCGCGATATAACGAAAAGCGATCAAATATTTATGGTTTTGAGATCAATGCGTAGGATCTCTTTTCAACTTAGAAACTATTGCTGGGCAGACTTACGGTAATACTCAAGAGCTGTGGGCATATTTTTGTTCAAATCACTGATTCTACGACCATGCGAAGGGTGTGTAGAAAGAAACTCTGGCGGAGCCTGTCCGCTACTTCCTGCACTCATGCGCTCCCAAAACTCAGGAGCTTTTCTGGGATCATAACCTGCCATTGCCATAAAAGTCAGTCCCATTTCGTCTGCTTCCGACTCTTGGTTTCTAGAAAATGCCAATAACCCTACCTGCGTAGCTACGCCCGCACCCAGCAGAATAAGCTGGTCACTCATTTTAGGCTGCTCTTTGAGTGCCAGTGCAATTTGTCCCGCTGTCAAGAGTCCCTGTGCAACCAGTTGTTGGCTCATACGCTCGTTACCATGTTCGGCAATCGCGTGCGCAATTTCGTGTCCCATCACGACGGCTATTCCCGTTTCGTTCTGGCAAATTGGCATAATGCCTGTATAGAAAACAACCTTTCCACCTGGCATACACCAAGCGTTAACGGCCTCATCTTTCACCAAGTTAAACTCCCAGGCAAACCCATCCAAACGATCACTCATACCGCGTTCTGCCATGTATCTCTCAACGGCAGCTCGGATACGCCGCCCCGTTTCTTGCACCGACTGCGCTTCCTTCGTTCCTGTTACAACAACATTTTGATTCATAAAGTCGCTGTAACTATTAAAACTCATCGAGAGTATTTGTCTGGCGGGGATGAGCCGTAGCTGCCTCCGCCCCGTAACAGGCACCGTCGAACATGCGTAGCCAATCAGTACAAGGCTAAGGAACATTCCAAAAAGACGAATTTTTTTCATACGATACTAGCGTTGATGGTACAATAAGGATAGAACGAATTGGCAAAAGGCTGCCCATTTATTCTCTTTTGTTGGCAAGTGTAATGCTAATTTCACTCACGGATTGGAATCTGAACGAGTTCAACGGGCAATTTTACATCTTCTTGGTAGTTCTCGCCCAAACCCAGCATATCCAGATCATCCTCTTCGTAATGCCATTCGACCGTAATTTCAACCTCAACCTCTTTTCCCTCTTGGTAATCGTCCAAGATTTGCAGCAGACGCAGGAAGCTCTGCACCGAAGCCGTGTCTAGGAAGATGAGATCAAAACATACGTGGATTTTCTTGGGCTTCTGTTTGTGTAGAAACTCCTCAACCCAATCATACACGGGAACGAAGAAATTGCGCCGACTGCTAGGAAAGCAATCTCCCGTAAACGAGAAATTTCCATCAAGCCCCAGCCGTATTTCTGGGGTGAACTTAGTGGCCTCTAGCACAAAATCTTTCATCCTTAGCAGCTACTTCACTTAATTTCCCTAAAAGTAGGAAATGGGATGGATTTATCCTAGTTTTTGGTTTTGAATCCACAAGGTGAATGAAAAGTTCATTGCCTAGCGCGAGGCGACACACTACACATCTTCCTCATAAAAGTTGCCGCTAAGGTCTTCGTTATCCTGAATTTTTTTGCTGTATCGCATACGTGCCTTGTTCTCTTTGGCGAACATCGCTTTGGTACCCTCAGCGGTTGCCTGAAATTGGATAGTATTGGTAATCGAAATTGTTCTGGCAAACTTCTCCACATCGTGATTTGCTCCAATGTAAGTAAAGGTCCAGCCTGCTGCTTGTAATTCATCGACCAGTGCTTTAATCGCGTGGTTGTTATATTCTTTAGAAGCGTTTTCCTCGCCATCGGTCAGAATGGTCACTAACACATTATATTTTTCAAGCCCTGCAACAGCAGCCTTGAGGCGCGT
>CAZNAK010000185.1:0-5511 GCA_964570645.1 uncultured Cytophagales bacterium
AATGTTACGTATTCTCTACTTTTTCTCTTGATTTTTATTTATCATGTGTTACACTTGTACGCTTTCTTCGATAAACTCAAAAGTTGTTAGAATTTCTGGTTCCCCGCCAACAAGAGCGACGGTATGTTCGTAGTGTGCGGACGGCTTACGATCACGAGTGCGTATTGTCCAGCCGTCCTCCTCCTGAATGACTTGTTTAGTCCCAAGGTTAACCATAGGCTCAATCGCTAATACGACACCGTTTAGTAACTTCAGTCCTTTATTTTTGCGGCCGTAATTGGGCACTTCGGGCTTTTCATGCAGATCTGCTCCTACACCGTGTCCAACAAGCTCACGAACGACCGAGTAACCGCGTTTTTCAACGTAATTTTGGATCGCATGACTCACATCCCCCAATCGGTTGCCAAGTTTCATCTGTTTAATTCCCTCATAAAGTGACTGCTTTGTAGCGCGTAAGAGCTGCATCGTTTCGTTATCCACATTTCCGACAGGGTAAGTATATGCGCTATCGGCATGATAGCCGTTAAGGTAAACGCCACAATCAATAGAGACGATATCTCCGCTCCGCAGGGGCTTAGTACTTGGGAAGCCGTGTACAACAACCTCATTCAGGGAAATACACAAAGAAGCGGGAAAGCCACCATAACCCAAGAACGAAGGTGTAGCCCCATGATCCATAATGTACTCGCGCGCTAGGTCGTCAAGTGCTTTGGTGGTCACGCCGGGTGCAACACGTTTGGCCACTTCGCCATGCACCTTGCCAAGCAGTAATGCACTCTCACGCATTCTTTGAAGCTCTTCCTCAGTTTTATACTTTATGCGCTTAGAACCGCGCCCTGAAAATAGTCCCATTGTCTTTTTCGTTACAAAAAACGTATCCTTCCTCTCCACCAAAGGAAAGAAAGGATACCATAAATTATATTAGTGATTGCTTTCTTTGGGTTTTCATTACACGGAAGCAAAGTCTGTTGTTCCGCGTAACTTACCTGACTTCATCAGTCCATCATACTGCCGCATGAGCAAGTAACTATTGATCTGTTGTAAGGTATCAATGATTACACCGACCATGATAAGCAGTGAAGTCCCACCGTAAAACTGTGCAAAAGCGTCACCTGCGCCGGCCATGGCTGCAAAGGCGGGAAGAATCGCTATAATCGCAAGGAATACTGCACCCGGAAGCGTAATTCGGTCGATGATCCAAGCCACGCGCTCCGCAGTTTCTTCACCAGGACGATAACCAGGTATGAAGCCACCCGAACGCTTCATATCCTCTGCAATACGTTTAGGATCAACCGTGATTGCAGTGTAGAAGAAAGTAAAGAGGATAATCAAAATCGCAAAGGTGAGATTGTACTCCCATGAACGGAAGTCAGCAAATGCCGTCTGTATATACTGTGCAAACTCGCTTCCTTTTTGGGCAAATGGAGAGGCAATCAGAGAAGGCGCAAACATCAAAGCTTGAGCAAAAATTATCGGCATTACTCCAGAAGCATTAACCTTCAATGGAATGTAAGAACGTTGTCCTTCGACGCGCTGACGACGGCTTGTTCCCATTACCTGTTTAGCATACTGTACGGGAATACGACGGATTGCCTGCACCAGAAGTACCGTTGCCATTACTACCGCAAAGAGAGCGATGGCTTCAAGGATAAAAATAATTAAACCATCATTTGCAGCCTTTGTAGTTATCTCTTGCAAGATCGCACCCGGAAACACCGCAATAATACCGATCATGATTAACATCGAGATACCGTTACCAATACCGCGATCCGTAATTTTTTCTCCCAACCACATACAAAAGATCGTTCCTGAAGTTAGAATGATCATTGAAGAAATGGTGAAAAAGCCAAAATCAATAACAATAGCTTCTTTTGGAATCGTACCATTGATATAGGCAATGGACTGACCGAGTGTTACGATAATAGTTAAAACACGGGTAATCTGCGTGATACGTTTACGTCCAGACTCCCCCTCCTTCTGAAGTTTCTGGAAATATGGCGATGCCACGGTCAGTAACTGAATGACGATGGAAGCAGAAATATAAGGCATGATGCCCAGAGCGAAAAGTGATGCACGGTTAAACGCACCTCCCAAGATGAGGTCAATCATGTTAAATAAACCACTCAGTGGGTTAGCATTTCCGGCTTGAGCCTTCAAAATTGCAGGGTCAATACCTGGGAGTACGATATAGGAACCCAAGCGGAAAATCACTAGAAGACCTATAGTAACTAGGATTCTATTTTTGAGTTCTTCAATTGAAAAGATTTGACGAATGGTTTCAAAGAAACGCTTCATAAGACTAATACTTTAAGGTAAGGATTCAAATTACGTGAGAATAAAGGGATTAACCTTAATATTAAGAATTTTTTGAATCCTCAATGATTTCTGCTTTACCACCTTTCTCTTCGATAGTCGCCTTGGCAGAAGCGGAAAAAGCGTGTGCTCTGATCTCAATAGCTGCTGTAAGCTCGCCTCGGTTCAAGACTTTTACCAAGTCACCTTTGCCCACTAAGCCATTACTATACAATACATCAAAGCCGATGGAAGTGACCTTTTTCTCATCTACAAGCTGCTGGAGCGTGTCTAAATTGATAGGCTTGTACGTAACGCGTGCAGGATTTTTGAATCCGAACTTAGGGATACGACGATATAGCGGCATCTGACCGCCTTCAAAACCGCGTTTTTTGCTGTATCCTGAGCGTGACTTAGCACCTTTGTGTCCGCGTGTGGAAGTTCCACCACGACCTGATCCCTGTCCGCGTCCTACGCGTTTTTTGTTTTTTCGTGAGCCTACTGCAGGCTTTAAAGAATGAAGTTTCATAATTTTTTGGCTAAACGCTTGTTTTTTTGTTTTGAAACAAACTCGCTAGTTTGATGATAAATAAAGACGCTCCGAGGAACGCCTCACTAAAGAATTTTAATCTTCGACCACTTCGTACTCAACTAAGTGAACGATTTTTCTGACCATACCCATAATAGCTGGGGTAGCCTCATGCTCTACCACACGGTTGATCTTTCCTAAACCAAGGGCTTTTATCGTGTCTTTTTGGTCTTGAGGACGCTTGATGGTGCTTCGTACTTGCTTTACGCGAACTGTTGCCATGATAAGATTTTTTATCCGTTGAATACTTTATTAAGATCAACGCCACGTTGCTGTGCCACCATAACGGGGTCACGCATTTGCAAGAGTGCGTCGAATGTCGCTTTGATAACGTTGTGCGGATTAGAAGAGCCGTTTGACTTTGCCAAAACGTCTTTGATGCCTGCGGATTCCAAAACAGCACGCATTGCACCTCCCGCAATCACGCCAGTACCCGGTGATGCAGGCTTTAAAAAGATTCGGGCACCACTATATTTTCCTTTTTGAGGATGCGGAACTGTATCTTTTGAGCGTACAATCTTAATCAGATTTTTCTTTGCATCATCGACCGCTTTTGCGATCGCATCAGTAACCTCGCCTGCTTTTCCCAGACCGTGACCAACTACACCATCGCCGTTACCAACGACTACAATTGCCGCAAAGCTAAAACGACGACCACCTTTTACTACTTTCGCCACTCGATTGATGGCTACAACGCGCTCTTTAAGCTCGATGTCACTGGCCTTAACTTTTAAATTTTTTCCTGCCATGAGAATTTTGTGTCTTTTAGAATTTGAGTCCTGCTTCGCGTGCGCTTTCTGCTAAGGCTTTTACCTTACCGTGATACAGGTAACCGTTACGGTCAAAAACGACTTCACTAATACCTTTTTCTTGCGCTTTTCCAGCAATGGCTTTTCCAATTTCTTTTGCTGTTTCGATATTTGCAGTCTGCTTACCCTCTTTAGAGAGTGAGGTTACGCTTACCAACGTGTTTCCACTTTCGTCGTCAATGAGCTGTGCGTAAATCGCTTTATTGCTGCGGAATACCGACAAACGCGGACGAGCCGCCGTACCGCTAATCTTGCGACGAATACCACGCTTGATGCGAAGCCGACGTTCAAATTTTTTATTCTTTGTTGCCATGATTTCGTAGAGTTAAAAAAATTATTTACCCGCAGACTTACCTGCCTTACGACGAATGTACTCGCCCACAAACCTGACACCTTTACCTTTGTAAGGTTCAACTTTACGGAGCGACTTAATCTTAGCAGCCACCTGACCGATGAGTTGCTTGTCTACACTTTCGAGCGTCACAATTGGGTTCTTACCCTTTGCGGTTTCCGCCTCAACTTTCACCTCGTCAGGGATTTGCATTATAATATTGTGCGAGTATCCAAGGTTCATTTCCAGTACCTGCCCGCTAACCGATGCCTTAAAACCAACACCGACTAACTCTAACTGTTTTTTGTAGCCCTGCGTTACGCCCTCAACCATATTGTTGACCAACGCTCGATACAAACCGTGCATTGCTTTGTGCTTCTTTTGCTCGGAACTACGTTCAAAAGTAAGCGTATCGTCTTCAATGGTCATCGTAATATCCGCATTCGTTGGCTGAGTAAGCTCGCCCTTAGGACCTTTTACCATGATCATATTGTTCTTCTGCTCGACCGTTACGCCAGCAGGAATTGTAATCGGTGCTTTTCCAATTCGTGACATTTTCTTGCTATCGTTTTGATGTTAATAAATGTAGCAAAGAACTTCTCCGCCTACTTTATTCTCACGTGCTTCTTTGTCCGTAATCACGCCCATCGAAGTCGAGATAATTGCAATTCCCAAACCATTGAGTACGCGTGGAAGCTCTTCCACCTTTGCGTATCGTCTCAGACCTGGACGGCTGATGCGCTCAAGGCTTGTGATCGCGTTAAGTTTGGTTGCAGGATCGTATTTGAGTGCAATTTTGATGATGGCGTTCTTGCCTTCACCCTCAAATTTATACCCTTGAACATAGCCTTTATCGCGTAAAATTTGCGTTAAAGCGCGTTTCATTTTGGAGGAAGGAATCTCTACAATTCGTTTTCTGGCTTGAATCGCATTTCGGATGCGCGTCAAGTAATCTGCGATTGGATCAGTTGTCATTTACCAAGATGATTTAGTGACACCCGGAATTTTTCCTTCCGAAGCGAGTTTACGGAACATTACACGAGAGATACCGAATTTACGCATGTAGCCTTTCGGACGACCCGTCAGACGACAGCGGTTGTGCATACGAATCGGTGAGGAATCGCGAGGGAGCTTTTCGAGTGCAATTTGTGCATCTACATCCCCATCTTTTGCGAGTTCCTTGAGTTGTTTACGCTTTTCGGCGTAGCGTTTTACGAGGCGTTCGCGTTTGCGCTCTCGCGCTTTCATGGATTCTTTAGCCATAATATCTTATTTATTTCGTTTTTTGAACGGCATTCCGAGTGACTGAAGCAATTCAAGTGCTTCTTCATCGGTATCTGCCGAGGTGACGAAGGTGATGTCCATTCCATTGATTGTTTTGACTTGGTCAACTTTAATCTCGGGAAAAATAATTTGCTCTTTGATACCCATTGTGTAATTACCACGACCATCAAAGCTTCTATCGCTGATCCCTTCGAAGTCGCGTACAC
>CAZNAK010000186.1:0-5470 GCA_964570645.1 uncultured Cytophagales bacterium
GAAGAGAGTGAAGCCGCTAAGTTCGGCTTTTTTTCCTTAAGTTGACAGCATTGAGGGTCGTGCTTTGCGGTGTTTAGGTTCCAGATCAGCACATTGCCATCCAATCCAGAAGTCGCCAGTAAGCGTTCGTCGGGACTAATGGCAATACCAGAAACGACACCTTCGTGCTTTTTCGTGAATTTATAGGGTATAGGACGCTCTTGGTTCTTCATATCAAATAAAATGATAGTTCCCGTACGCGTTCCGGCCAACAGCCATTTGTATTTCTCATCGTAGATCAACGCACTAAACGGTTCTACCCCTGTATAAAATACATTTAACCTTTTGTCCGCTTCCTTGCTAAGCTGGAGTTGCCAAAGATGCCCATTTTCGTCTGCCCCAATCACCACGTCTTCGCTCAAGGTAACCAAAGATTTGGTAGGCGCATCATGTTTTTGTTGGATCAGACGCTCATTTGAGTTAATATCATAGATCTCAATATCATTTTGATTATTGACACTAACCAACTGATCTGCTTTGGGCAGAAAAGCGAGCGCGATAATACTACTCTTATTGCCTGTGACGATCTCGCTGGTAGAGTAATCAGTATTCAAAAGCTTAATTTCTCCCTTTGTCGTTCCGTAGGCAAGTCGTCCCTTTGGATTGTCAAAGTTCAAAGATCGAATAAAATTACCCTTTGGCACTCTGAAAGTCATCTGCGTTTTGAGGCTTGGCGTACTGCTGCCTTCTGGGCTTTCTAGCTTAGTGACGAGCATTTTACTGCCAACTTGGTCTGTAAATGCAATGTTTCCACTAAACGGGTCTGTGTCAAGATGCGCCACCTCGCCTTGGTAGTAAGTATCAGGCTGAAAGGCTAGATAAGCATCCTGTAAAGCTCTAAAAATTTGGGGTGTCGCTTGTTCTTCTGGTGAGCTTTTGGTGTCCGTGGATTGGTAAACGTCTTCTCGAAGCTGATTTCCGTACTGATTTAATTTTTGAGACGCTAGTGCCAGTTGCGCCTTGAGGGTATCGTTCTGGTTATTTCGGATCACGAGCGAACGTGCGGCTAATTCTTTAGCACGCGAGAGGAGCAGGCGGTAGTCGGCCTCACTTTTGGCGAGCTGTGCTTTTTTGCGCTCAGCATCGGCGATGGCTTTTTCCTCAAGGGCAAGCTCCTTGGCTGAGTCCGCTTCACTTTTGGCAATTAGCGCAGCGGAACGTTCCATTTCTGCCTCTTGGGCGGCTTTTTCGGCAGCAGCCTCGGACGCTTCTGCTTGTTTCTTCTTTTTCTCTGTTTCTTTTAGGGCAATCTTAATTTTCTCACTTTGCTCGTATGCCAGGTAGGTTAAATATAATGATCCCACGAACAATAGGGACATAATGACAAGTAACGCTCTGATTAATAGCTCCCCACGCCGTTTGCGTTTTGCTACCGCCTCAACTTCTGCCCGAGAGGCATCCAAAAAATCTTTTTGGAGTGGTGTCGGAACCGGTTTCTTTTTCTCTTCCAGTGCTTCATCTAGCCAGGCGATGGCAAAACTAAGGTCGTTACCACGCAGTAGCTTATCATTATCTTTTTTCTGGTCCACCCATGCTCTGGCCTGCCGCGTTAACTTATTATGTGCTCTTAGGTGGTCTCGATCTGCTTCTAGACCCCGAATTAATTCACTGAATGCGTTGGGAAAGTCCACCTCCGTAGGTCGAAAGTCGATCAAGGTTAGGCCAGCCAACTCGGGTAGTTATCCTTTGAGACAGGTTTGTAGTAGAGAACCATGATTCGCTTTCAGGCCGCCTGTGCGCGCTCAAGCTCACGCTGAAAAGCAGGACTTGTCGCTGTTTCGGGGGTAAGAACCATCAAAAAGTTGTCTGCCTTATCTATGGCATCAAAAATATCTTTCTCGCAATCTGCGTCAGGCGGAATAAACTCGCGCTCAAACCAAGTCACCTTACCTTGGTCCTCAAGTTCTATGTTGAGCTTGTTGACAAAGTCGTATTCGGTTGGTGAGTAACAAATAAATACGTCGGACTGAAGCTCTGTGCTTTTATCGACACACTCCTTGATGAACTCGTCGTGTAATTGCGTGGGCTGAACGGTGCGGCGTTGCTTTCCTAGTCGCTGCCACCCTAAAGCTTGCTCAAGTTCATAGCCACGGCGCAGCACCCCGGGGTTTTTGCTTTGCTTTTTCCATTTGATAGCCTGTGTGAGTAGCAGACGGTGCTTGGCCACGTACTCTTTATCCTTAAAAACGAGTTCAAAGATCTCGTCGATATCTTTCTGAAAGTCAGAGCGTTCGTTTCGAGAAAGTTCCTCTTCCGTGACCACGTTATCCGTAAAGTCCACCAAACGAAGGTTCTGAATTTGGGGTGGAAACTTACTTTTGGGGGACAGGCTTCATCAATAAAGGTACGATAGGCTTGTTTAGCTCGTCTGCATACTTGACTTGTTCTAAAATTGCCTCGTCCTTCACGGAGTTGGGCGTGAGGAAGAGGAGGAAAGTATCCGCACGCTCAATTCCATCCCGAATGGCTTCTTCAAGGCGCATCCCTGACTTCACGTCATAACGATCAATCCAGGTGGTAACTCCTTTGTAGAGAAGCGGCAGCCGTACTTTCCGCATCTCATCGTAATCATCTTCGTGATAACAGATAAATGTATCTGTCATATCGTTATTAGCGCGCTGCTTACTTTCGGCAATAAACTCAGCATGAAGTTCAGAGGGTATACAAGGCGGTTGTCCTTGCGTGAACTTTTGTGAAAGCCAGCTTTCGGCATCCTTTCGTTCTTGATCTACGAGGAGGTAACTGCTATTCCGTAGGTTCTTTTCCCAAAAAACAGCATGACTTAGTAGCTCCGTATGGCGATGAACATAAGTTGTATCGCGCCTAAGTGAACTGATCAAACTCGTAAAGCCTTTGCTGTATGAGTCAACTCGATTGCGAAGGTAAATCCAGTTTAGTTTACCGATCGTGGGGTGCATCGCATCCCAGTCCGTTTTTGTAACTAGCTCCTGATACAAAATTGGAATGATGCGTTTATTACGCTTGACGGCGAGCTTTACCTCTTTGAGACAATATGAAGAACGGACCGAAGATGGTGAAATAATAAAGATAAAGTTATGTGCTTTTTCGATACCTTGATCGATTTCGTCTTGAAAATCTACGCCTAAAGGAATATTATTTTGGTCAAACCACACCGAAAAGCCTTCATCGACTAAACTTTGATGAACATGGCGAGCAAATTCGAGGCTGCGCCGCGAGTAAGAGATAAAAACATCACGGATGTCGTTGATTGGCTGCTTCTTACGGCTCGTCTTTATGAACGTAGTATGTAACTCCGTAGGCTTTACAGGGGCGTTTTTTTCGGCATCTTTGAGCCAAGCCTCTGCCGAAGAGCATTCTGCCCCTTGCAATAATAGTCCATTATCATGCCCACTATCTACCCAGGCTTGTGCCCGGTCAAGCCAGTACTCGTGACGCTCTATCCGTTTGCCCGCATCCCGGTCTTCACTTGCAGAAAGATATTCTTCGTGGATATCGAGCGGACCAAATGCAGAAGGCATACCCTTTGCCTTTTGCATCCAGTCGCGCATGGGTTGGATCTGGTAGGTATCCAATAGGTGAGAAGCTTTACGTCCATTGCATTCCCATTGCAGCCCTGCCTGTAAATACCGGGTATGATTCCAGTGATGCTGTTGATCTTTTCGTAACTCAGCAATAATATTATCGAGGTCTTTCTGGAAGTCAGATTTCTCATTCTTTGACATCTCCTCGGAGGGGTCGATATTATCTGTAAAGTCAATGTATTGAAGAAAGCGTAATCCGGCTGGAATATCTCGGTCGGGAACATACTCAAACATCAAGGGAATAACTCGCTTGTTGAGCTTGATGAAGGTGTCGATTTCCATCAAACAATATTTTGACTCAATCGAAACGGGGGTAATGAAGAAGAGTAAATTTGCGGCATTCTCAAGACCTCGTTGAATAGACTCTTCAAACTGTGCACCTGACTTGATATCTGACTTATCCATCCAGCAAGTGACCCCACGCTTGATAAGTTCATCCCTGATACCCATCACCTCTTGGCGGTGCTTGTCGTCGTAGCAAATAAAAACATCCGTGAGCTGGTTGTCTTGTTGTTTGCGACTTTCAGAAATAAACTCAGCGTGTAAGGGGGAGGGGCTGCACGGGGGTTGCTCTTGAACGAACTCCGTGGTGAGCCAGTCCTGTGCATTTTCAAATTCGCCTCCCGTCAAAAGGAGTTTGTCTTGCCGTTGTTTACTATCCCAGGTCAGTGCCTTCTGGAGCAAAAGTGTATGTTGACGAACGTAATCTTTCTGGCTTTCTAGGAGCTGACGAAGCCCCTGAAAGGCAACATCGAAGTCGTCAATTTTCTCAAACTCTTCAACAGGGAGGTTTGGATCGTACTTTTCGCGCATGTAGATCCAGTTAATTTTCCCGATCTGCGGGTGCATCTTATCCCAAACTTCTTTCTCGGATGGCTCGATGTGAAGGATAGGGATGATGCGTTTGTTGCGCTTTAGTGCAAGCAAAATTTCTTTGAGGCAGTAGGGTGATTTGAGTGAGTGTGGGGCGATTACAAAGATAAAGTTGTCGGCTTTCTCGATTCCGTCGTCAATCTGAAACTGGAAGTCCACACCAAGTGGAATGTCATTCTGGTCAAACCATACACTTTTTCCTTCAGCAACTAAGTGGTCGTGTAGTTTTGCGGCAAACGCTTTGCTTTCGCGCCGTCCATAGGAGATAAATACGCCTTTGATATCGTTCATTACTTTCTTCTTCCCCCCTTGAAAGTACAGGGTACATCCAGTACAAATATCTTAAATTATCACCCAAAAACAACATTGTCAACCTTTTACTCTTTTTGAGCACGCATCTTGCCCATCTTGCTAAGCTCGTTTCTCTCGGGTAGCTTATATTTAGGCTTATTCTACTACCCAAATGTTATGTTTACGGATGTATCCGACCTGCCCCTCCCACTCTGTCTTGTACCAAATATCTTTTTTACCCAAAATTGGGAGCCGGTGTCCTGCCTCAAGTACCTCTAGGGCTTTCCCACCCGCCGAGGGGCTATCCATTAAGTAAGTTTGGTTTTTTTGTAAAATACCCAAGCTTGATTGGAGCGAGAGGTTTACCCACAATAAAGCGATTGCCAGCCATACAAGCAGTCCGATGCTTCCGCCCAGAATTGACTTTTGCTTTACCTTCTGAAACACCAGAAAAGCCAACCACAAAAATGCAACTGCTATGAAGCCAAGCGTCAAGACTTCCTTGTATTGTCCTCGGAGCGTTTCAAAATATTGTTGATCGCCGTACTGATACCCCTCATAGACTTGCTCTTCGGCGATGCGCTCCATTTTTTCAAGTACTTCTAGCTGTGGCGAATACAGATAATAGAGGTTAAGATAATAAAGTGCGGCGGGGTATTCTTTTACGCCTTCTTTTACGTAAGCCATCTTGAGGAGCATCTGCG
>CAZNAK010000187.1:0-5460 GCA_964570645.1 uncultured Cytophagales bacterium
CAGCCCGAAAAAACTCATTAATTACCTCCTTGCTTTATTCATCGGTCTGCTAATTCCACTTATCATCTTTTTCATCGAACGTGCTCTTGCCAACAAAGTAGCAGACATAGATGACCTAAAGGAGATCATAGAAGCACCAATTTTAGGGCTTGTGCATCACACACCACGCTTCAAAAACAAAAAGGAAGGGCTAGTGATCGTACAGAAGCCAAAGTCCTCGCTCGCAGAAGCTTTTCGAGGTATTCGTTCCAACCTTGCCTTCATGAGTTCTACAAGACAAGATAAGGCAAAGATATTTACCATCACCTCCTCAATTTCGGGTGAAGGAAAGTCATTTTGCTCTGCCAATATCGCGCTTGCGCTGGCTGCAACGGATAAGCGAACGTTACTCATTGTAGCTGACCTTCGTAAGCCACAACTTTACCTTCAGCCTGTTTCGGGTGGAGCAAATGCTGAAGTAGGTCTGAGTAGCTACTTAGTAGGTAAATCCTCACTTGATGAAGTCGTACTACCGACGGAGAAATCTTATCTGGACATCATTCCCTCAGGCGCGATCCCACCAAATCCCGCGGAGCTTTTGATGTCAGAGCAAATGAAGACGCTCATCGAACAAGTGCGCGATCAGTACGAATATATTTTGATTGATACTGCTCCAATCGGCTTAGTAAGCGATGCGCTGGGCGTAACCCGCTTCTCAGAGGCTAACATCTTTGTCGTGCGCCAAAAATATACACCCAAAGAACGTTTATTATACCTCAATCGCCTTTACACGGAGGGAAAGATTCCAAATACGGGTTTAATCTTTAACGATGTGAAAAAAAGCGGTATTTCATCCTACGGTGGGTACGGTGGATACGGTGGATACGGTGGATACAGTGGCTATGGCGTGTATGGCGGCTATGGAGATAATAGCGGATATTATGATGAGGAGGAAGAAGAAAACGATCAAGGATTTTTAAAGAAAATCTTTAAACGTTAAGCGATGTTATGTAATTTCGGGAATGGCTACGGCAAAATTACAAAAGTTTCAGACCTTCACCGAGTCACTTTTCCCGCATGAGATGGACTACCTGCTCGGGTTTGCCCGTTTTCAGGACGACGAAAAACAGGCTATCTTAAAACAGATCGCTCACAATGCTCAACCAGATACGCAGTTTAGGCCTTACGATGAAAAAGTTGACCGTCGGAAGTACTCTTACCTACTCAACTGGGTTACACAGAAGTTGGATACCATTAGCGTAGATCAGCAGTTTAAATGGATGGTCAACCTTGAGCAGCAGCTCCTGACCGACTCCCTCGAACCCCAAACCGAAAAAGAGCTTTTACAGGCTATTCAAAGCTATCAACGACCGCTATTTCACTTCGTTAAGCTTTATCAAGTTGCCATACACTACCAAAGCTACCTCTTGATCCGAATGAGATATCGAGAACATCAGCTTGTGACAGCGTTTTTGGATAAATGGCGATACGAGTTTGAGCGTTCTCAGTTTGTGGCAGCACGCCTCCATGAAGTGACAGAAGCCATCACTGCTGCTTACACGGGCAATACGCCCATTCCGATGCAATGGGAGGACTTTTTACGTCGTACGGTTTACGACGACCAGCTTGATGGTCAGAACCGAGACCAAGCCACCCACCGGCTTGCCTTCCTTTACACGATGGCAGAAGAACCACAAAAGTGGTTGGAGATCTTTGATTACTTAGATAAAATGCTAAAAACGGGGCTTTATTACTCCAAAAGAATTTTAGCGAAATATTACGCAAACCGCCTGATCCTGCATGCTAAACTTGGAGAGTGGGAGCAAGCCACACAGTACGGAACGCTTTCCATACGCTATCGCGGATCGGAGTACCTGCAACACCTCACCAACCTTGGCGCGGTACTTTTAAGGCAGGGCGAGCATAAAAACGCGCTTACTACCCTTCAAGACGGCATTAAAGCACTCAAAACCACGCAAAGTTATCATGACAAGACGGGCTTTGCCGCATTTTACACGAAAGCATTAGTTCGGAATAGAAAGACCACGAACGCTATTCGGTATGCTGAAAGCTTTTTACGTACTCACGAAATCAAGCAGATTTTTACGCAACGCTGGCACATCTTCTTTACCAGTTACCTGCAAGCTCTTACAGAAAAAGAGGCTTTTGGTGAGGTACTTGACCTAAACCGTAAGTATAAATTGGAAAGCCACGAGGCAGACTATGCAAAACGCAAAAGCTACCTGCCGCACCTAGCCGTGTACTTGCAGTTAGCTAAATATCAGGAAGGAAAAATGTCAGAAGACGAGTTTTCTAGCTTCCTAAACACCGCCCTCGGCTCAGTCCCTGAACGAAGACAGCAAAAAGTAGAAGAACTCTTGAAAGAGCTTCACAAGTACGTACCACGACTCGTCAAGATTGATTAACGGGCGACACGCCTTCGCCAAAGTACTCTACAAAGTTCTTTTCTGTTTCCTCCAGCTCAAGCTTGAAAAGCTGGGCACGACCCGCAGAGGCTTCCTTGATTCGGGGAGCTAAAACTTCCCAGAATGCCATAGCCATCACTTCACAGCTCGGAATTTTTCCGTTCAAAAAGTCCACATCGCGGTTAAGGTACTTTCCCTCTACTCTCTGGATAACATGCTCGCGGATGAGCTTTCCAAGTACTTTGAGGTCAATCACGCAGCCCGTCTCAGGATCGGGTAAACCGCGCACTTTGGTAACCAGAACAAAATTATGTCCATGCCCGCTCGGGTTTGCACAAGGTCCAAAATGCTGTGTGTTTTTCTCCTCTGACCAATCGGGGTTGTGCAGGCGGTGTGCCGCACTAAAGCGTTCTTTCCGACAAACGTACACCATATTCAATTCACTGTATTATAATTAATCTTCTTTTGTATGCGAGATCACCCAAATATCTATCGTCTCTCCCACTTTTATCTTTTCGGATACGGTGGGCGATTGTTTCACTACTTTATGTAGGGGTTGTTCAAGATCATAAACGAAGTTCACCATCCCTACGTTCAGACCATAACCATTGATCACAAACTCTGCCTCCTCCCAGTCCATACCTTGTACTTTAGGTACTTTGACTGGTTCGTTGTCGCCCTGCCCGCTTCCCACTTTTAGGTCAATGGAAGAGCCTTCGGGCACTGTAAAGCCTTTTTCGAGCATCTCCTCACTGATACGTTTTCCTTTGTACCAAACTTCCTGTACGGCATTTTTGGCTTCATGAGGGATCATGGTAATCTTTCCAATCCGAAGCTTGGCTGTTTGGAGTTCGTTCTGCGCTGTTTTGGAAGAGTAGCCGATAAAATATGGAACTTTTGTTAGTGGCGCACTTTCGGCGTTAACTGTTAGGTAAATGCGACGATTGACCTTCACGGCAGCATCAGGCAAGGGGTTCTGACGGATGATTTCACGCGGCTTAAAGTTTGGGTTATAGCTTGTATCGGCAACTTGATGACGAAACGAACGCTCCTCCAGGTAGTCTCGGGCTTCTCCGAGGTCCATACCGACCAAATCAGGGACATAATGCCGTTCCCCATGATTGGTAGCGGCTGGAAGGTGAATGTAAAAAAAAACAAATACGACCGTACCAAACATCAACGCCATAACCCCAAGGTTCAGCACAAGAGCAATCCATGAGTTTCCCCAGAGACTAATACGAGTCTGCTCACCAACAAATTCAGTGAGTTTGTGCTTAACCTTTTCAAGTACTGATTTGATGTCCATGTGCTGTTCTTAGGTTTCTCAGGCTTCGTAGTAGGTCATACTCGCGTCTTCTAAATCCTTTCGTAGGGTGATGGAAAGCAAGCTATTGTCCGCTACGGGCATATATACGCTTTCACTGAGTTCTCGCAAGGTCTCAGGCGTTAGTTTCTGGGGCAAAGGTACAAAATCAAGGCTAAACTGCGCCGTAATTGTGGCCGCACGTTCGCGGGTGTCTCCCAAAATCGGATGTTCTGGCTTTTCGAGCCGCTTCGAGATTGCTTCCAAGGAGGGTTGCAGGAGATAACTGATCGAAATTCGATATAGCTCGTAGCCTTCCTGACTCACTTGTTTAACGAACACCAAGTAAGGCAGCGTACCTTGGTTAGCCGCTAGTTGGGTGTAAATATGTCGTGCCTCTCGTAGAGCAATGACTTTCAGATCGCCGTAAGATGGGATCAAGATGACGCGTTTAGCTTTTGTCTTGTTACTCTCCTGCTTGTCTTCTAGCTTTTGATGGAGGTTATGGAGGAGTTCGCGCAGGCGATAAGGACGTTTCCCCATAGCAAGGCGTTCCTGTAAGGAGCGGTAAATCACGAAGGTCAAATAACGCGTGGGGTCTAGTCCAATTTCGGCTACCTGCCTAAATATCAAAGACGTAGGCGACATCCCAGGTATGGTATTGCTATCAATTAACGTCACTTTACCGTCAGGAGATAAAAAACCATCAATCCGTACACAAACGTTATAGCGGAACTGCTCAAAATGATGCTCACAGGTCGCTTGTACACGGCGGATGTCCTCGTCGGAGGCACGCATGGGGATAATTTTCTTCGTTGCCTTACTGTACTTAGCTTCAAAATCAAAAATATCATCGGGCGGAACGATCTCCGTAGGCGGCATGGCAATAGCATTACCTTCTTGATCCTGCACAACGGTACAAGAGAACTCTATGCCTTCCAATCCTTCTTCAAAAAGAATTTTTTCCTCACTATCCAGAGCAGCGAGATAGGCATTTTTTAATGAATAGGTAAAAAAATCGTCAAGTTTGGCAATCAAATCATCAGGATGGTAGTAAATTATCTCGCCGTTGTTTGAACCTAGTAACGGGTTATCCAGAAATATGATGGGCATTCCGAGGCTATCATCTAACTCGATGAGTGTGGTGACATATTTTTTCTTCTCTTTTTTGTTGAGACTCAACCAGAAGTCTTTTTCTACTTCACGGATAAACATACACGCTTGCACGGCTTCAACGAAGCGTTCGAGACTGTCCTGACGTAAGATCTGTACACCAATGGACGACCCTTGGTACGGCGATTTGATAACCATCGGTAACCCCACTCTTGCTTTAATATCTTCAAAAAGATCTGCTTTATCACCTCTTATCCAGGTTGTTTTGGAGAGTACCATAAAGCGGTAGTCGTCCCGTCCGTAGCGTTCGGCGTGGAGCTGACGCTGGAGCGCTTTGTCGATGCTGATCGCCGAGGGCATCACGCCAGAACCCGAGTAAGGAATATTATAGAACTCCAACAGCCCCTGCAAACTACCGTCTTCGCCGTAGGGACCGTGTACGAGTAAAAATGCAAAGTCGATGTACTTTAATAATTGATTGGGCGCGATCGGGTCACCAATTTTATTGATCAGTTCAATGCGCTCATCGTCCGAAAGACCGTCAATAGATTCCATGTAAAGGTTGTATTTCTGAAAGCGGGCGGGCAACGACTGACGCGAAGGGTAAAACGAACGGATGTTATCCCGCTCAAGAAAGCG
>CAZNAK010000188.1:0-410 GCA_964570645.1 uncultured Cytophagales bacterium
TAAACAAAGGCACCACCGTGATTGAAGCACCCACCTGGAGAGGGGTAGTGTTCCACAAATAAGATGTACCACCACTTGCCGTCAAAGTCGTATTATTACCCACACAAATCTCGAAGGTGCCCGTAATCGTTACGGTAGGAAGCGGATTGACCGTTACTGTGAGGCTCGTAGCTGCCACGCAGCCATTTACGTCCGTCACTGTAACCGCATAAGAGGTCGTTACGGAAGGGGATACCGTAATGGAAACCGTATTATCTCCTGTATCCCATGCGTAAGAAGCACCCCCTGATGCCGTTAAGGCTGTCGTCTCGCCGATGCAGATAACAGTGTTGCCGCTAATCAGAGGCGTAGGTAACGGGTTGACCGTCACCGTAAAACTCGCGCTAGCAGAACAGCCGTTAGCGTCCGTA
>CAZNAK010000188.1:510-5453 GCA_964570645.1 uncultured Cytophagales bacterium
CTAGAACTTTCGCCGATACAAATCACAGAAGTACCCGTCACGGAAGGCGTAGGTAGCGGGTTGACCGTCACCGTAAAACTCGCGCTAGCAGAACAGCCGTTAGCGTCCGTAGCCGTAACCGTGTAATCCGTCGTCAGGGTCGGAGAAACGGTAATCGTTTCGGTTGCCGCCCCTGTATTCCAAACGTAAGATACACCACCCGATGCCGTCAGACTAGAACTTTCGCCGATACAAATCACAGAAGTACCCGTCACGGAAGGCGTAGGTAACGGGTTGACCGTGATAGAAGAGGAGGCAACGCAGGTACCGCCCGTTTGTAAGGTAACCGTAGCAGTAATTGAGTACGTTCCTGCCATTGCGTACGTATTTACTGCTTCGACGGTACTGCTCACGCTATTGCCATCTCCAAACGTCCAGTCTGCTACTGGATTAGGAGAAACGGAAATATTATCTAAGCCCCAATTATCAAAGTCTGAGCCAGAAGAATTAAATTGAATCCAACGGAATTTTGTATTCGTTGAACGTGCACCCACAGGAATATCTAAGGTCAGGGTTGACCATGCCCCTGTGAATGGCCATGTGCCGACCGTACCAGGCGAAGGATCCCAATACTCGATATCAACCCAGTTCGTACCTCCGTCGGTGGAGTATTGTAACGTGACACCTTCATTGGGAAGGTCAGGACCCTCACAAGGAGAGGCTCCTGCTTGTACGGAGTAACGGAGATCAAAAACGATCTGCCCACCCGTAGTCACGTCGATAGGGTTTGTTTCAATAAACGGTGTACTTCCTCCCGCCGTACTTGCCCAATAAAACGGGTCGTTAGAAGGAGACGGGGCAGCACAAGGCTCCTCCCCAACAGCAAAACCAGCTCCTACTGACCAGCCTAGTGGAATACTACCTGAGTTAAAATCAAAGGAAGTTCCTGCCGCGTTGATCAAAGCCGTAATACTTGTACCCGCACAAATAGGTGTGTTGGTTCCTGTGATACTGGAGTAGCTAAGTGTACAGACAACAGGGTCAACATTGATTGTCAGGGTGGATGTGATTGTCCCACCATTTCCATCACTAACTTCGACGGTTACACTTGTACTTCCTACTGAATTTGCTGAGATAGTGAATAATGTCCCTGAAAGGCTCGTGGCTGCTGTCAGCGAATTTGAACCAGAAATAATTACATACGTTAATGGATCTCCGTTAGGATCAACAAATACTGTATTTAAGTCAACGGTAGTGATCACACCTTCGTTGGTATCAAAAACGGATAAACCCGGATTAGATTCTGGTGGAAGGTTTGCCACTGGTGTTGAACCCGTTACGTTAAAAGTGATCACTGGCTCATCGGGATCATTGCTCTGAATAACAATAGGTACAGTTTGTGTCCCGGCGGTTGTAGGTGCAAAGGTAATCACAAGGGTTACAGTTGCACCCGGTGCCAGATCGATGACGTTAGGGTCTGCGGTAAAGTCCGTACTGCCCGAAGCTGAAATACTGGTGATGGTGAGCGTGGCTGAGCCTGTGTTGGCAAGCAGGTAAGTCAGCGTAGCACTGTTACCAATATTTATTGTTCCAAAGTCTGTGGTTCCCGTTCCCGAAAGGGTAATATTAGATTGTATAACTGTTACGGTAGCCGTAGCCTGAGCCGTACAGCCGCTTGCGCTTGTTCCAACCACCGAGTAAGTCGTTGTGCTGGTAGGAGCAACAACAAGTACCGAAGCGGTCGCCCCTGTATTCCAGGCGTAAGATGCCCCACCCGATGCCGTTAAGGTTGCACTTTGTCCGAAAACGACTGTGGTGTTAGATGGAGTGATCGTTACAACTGGATTAGGTAAGACTGTGATTGTAAAGCTCGCAGCGGCAGCGCAGCCGTTAGCGTCCGTTGCCGTCACCGTATAATCCGTTGTAAGCGTTGGAGAAACCGTGATCAAGCTTGTACTTTCCCCTGTGTTCCAAACATATGAAGTTCCACCCACTGCCGTCAAGGTTGAGCTTTCACCAACACAAATGGAGGACGTACCTGTGATAGAAGGTGTAGGAAGAGAGTTAGCTGTAATCGTCGCACATTCTGTTACTGTACCGCTTGGCGTTCCTGAAATTTGAACACAGACCTGCGTAGTCACTGTTGGTGCAATGTTTGTAGTTGCACCCGTAGCGTTGTCGAAAATACCGTCTTCATTGGTATCCCACGCATAGGAAGTCCCTGTTAATGCCGTTAAAGTGACGGATTCGCCTAGGCAGATTGAGCCATCGTCTGCTGCTGTACCCGAGTTTTCGGTGACGAACAGGCGAAAATCCACCCCAGTACCATTTACCGTCAATAACACCGTCGGACTACTAGAGGCGTTACTATTTATGGTGACTGTGGAGCTAATTGTACCCGTTATTGAAGGAGAAAATAAAATCTCAAACGTAGCCGAACTTCCTCCCGCAACTGATAATACCGTAGCACTTGTCGTAAAATCTGTACTTCCCGAGACTGAAATGCTCGTTACATTTAATGTGGAGGAACTTGCATTCGTTACCGTAAATGTCTGCGTGGCAGTATTCCCAACTAATACGTCACCAAAATTAGTAGTTCCTGTAACTGATATAGATTGAGAAAATCCAGTTAATGAAAGAGAAAAGAAAAGAAGCAGTCCTAAAAATAAGGATCGAGAGAGCTGTGGATAAGACATATTTATGTGTATTTTTTGCAGCATGTTCAGAATTATAAGTGTTCCCTAATTAAAACTGTTTATCAGCTCGTTTGGTATGCTGACGACTTAATATTTTCACTTAATTGCCCGACTTCTCCCTGAGTATTCAATATGCTCAAAAGAAAAAACTCGAAATTACATCTAAAAAAGTGGTTCTTGAAAGTGACTTTTTAAATTTAAAGCTTTTCCAACTCCTCCACAACCCTAGTTTGATTTTTTGATGGTGCAGTACAGGCTGCTACAGCGAGTAAGCTGCAAAAAATAATTACACGTTTAAACATATACCTTTAACACAGAAGCCCCCGAAGCATTTCATCACTCTGAGGGCTTAACAAAAATTGCTGTGCGCTCGCCCCCTATCCCCGCCTTTCCTACGTGGGTTATCGTTAAGACACAAGCCCGAAAACCGTTCGTAGAGACTCCTCAGTGAGGCATCCCCCAGATCCAAGACACGCCACTGGCGAGTCTCTACGGGTACTCTGAAAAAATAAGAAAATAAAGGTGAAATATGCTAGTCCTTCTGCATAATCCAACGCGCAAGCTCTGGATAAGACACTTTTTTACCGTACATCAGGATTCCGATGCGGTAAATTTTACCTGCCATCCACACCGAACCGATAAAGCTGAGCGTCAGAATAGCCATCGAAAGCAGTAGTTCCCAGACAGGTACGCCAAAAGGCACACGCATCATCATAATAATCGGCGAGGTAAAAGGAACCATCGACCCCCAAAAAGCAATACTTCCCTGTGGCTCACGGATCACATAGCTCGCCATGATGATCGCTGCAATCAGCGGCAATGAAATGGGCAGCATAAACTGCTGTGTGTCGGTGTCATTATCTGAGGCAGCACCCACTGCCGCAAACAGCGCACCGTAAAAAAGATAAGCGGCTAAGAAGTAAAATGCTAGGGTTGCGATGATCACGGGAAAGTCCAGCGTTGCCAGTGCATCGAGTATATTTTCAGCGTCTTGGAGTGCCTCATTGGTAGCAACGGGCGTTTCCACAGCCGACACCTCCTGACTCGCCTGAATCTTTTGGGCACCTACAAAGGTTCCCAAACCAATCTGGATTCCGATAAGCATTACCGTCCAGATGGCAAACTGAGTTAAAGCAACCGACCCCATCCCTACAATCTTTCCCATCATCAACTCAAAGGGCTTGACCGAGGAGATGATCACCTCTACAATACGGTTTGTCTTCTCCTCTACTACACTACGCATGACCTGCGCCCCAAACAAAAAGATAAAAAAGTAGATCACGAAGGCAGTAAAATAGCCTACGACTGTAGCAGCCTCAGGGCTAACGCCGCCTTTGGCTTCTCCTGACTCCGCTTCCTTCTCGTTGGGTACAGAAGCAACTTCGATGCGTATTTTCGTTCTCGCTTCTTCTAGTGTGGTCTTGTCGATCCCTGCGCGGTTCAGGCGCAACTCCTCGGTACGCGATTGTAGCTCGCGCCGCACATCGGACTTTACGCTAATCGAAACGCTTTTCTTTCCGTAAATTTGTGCCTTTCCCTTCTCAAGGAAGTTTTCAGGAACATAAACCAATGCGTAATAGTCTTCCTGAACGAGTTTTTCAAGCTCCGTGTTCAGTTCACCACTCACAAACTCCCAGCTGATACCATCGCGCGGCTTCCACTCTTGAGATAAGCCTTCTACCTGATTCAAAACAGCAATCACTTTTTGCTCGCCCTCAATAGAAGCCAGTAGAATCGGCACAAAAACAATCGCGCCCATAAACAAAGGAGCCAACAAAGACAGCAACCAAAAAGAAGGTTTTCGTACCCGCGTAAGGTATTCACGCTTGATAATCAAGGAAATCTTTTTATTCATAAAGCCAAAGTACAAAAAAATAGGTCAGGACGATAACTAAAAGTAAAGATTGAACTTTGTTCTACCTTTAAACCTCTTCTCGCACTAAAAATCAAATCACATACTATGAAAACCAAATTCGGTACGCTCGCCGTACACGCAGGTGTAGCCCCCGACCCAAGCACAGGAGCGATTATGACTCCCATTTTCCAAACTTCGACCTACGTTCAGGCTGCCCCCGGCGATCATAAAGGCTATGCATATGCACGTTCCAAAAATCCCACTCGCGATGCGCTCCAAAAGAGTCTTGCCACACTCGAAAACGGAAAATATGGATTCGCTTTCGGCTCTGGGATGGCAGCGATTGACACGATCATCAGGCTACTCTCGCCGGGTGATGAAGTGATTACTTCGGATGACCTTTACGGGGGTAC
>CAZNAK010000189.1:0-5439 GCA_964570645.1 uncultured Cytophagales bacterium
CGAATGTAGGTGGCATCCGTCAGGGCAAGGTTCATAAAGAAGTTCAGGCTTGCATAGCGGTTTTTCTTTTCGATCATATTGAAGACATCTAGCTCGCCAAAAAACTCCATCCCAATATGCCGCGAGTCCCCGATGTTAGTACGGAAAAGCGTCGTGCTGCCCGGCAGTTCGTACTGCCCGATGCGGTCGTTGTAGCGCAGGAAAAACAGACTTACGTCCACAGCTAGCCAAGGCATAAGCTCCCCACGAATTCCTAGGTCCATATTGAAGCCGTTTTCGTCCGTGATGAGGCTGTCCAGTTGGAAATTTGGGTTGACGATACGCAGATCGCTAAAAGTGATCGAGCGGAAATTCCGCGAATAGTTGGTATAGAGGTGTAAGTTATCGCTAAGGTAATAGCTTGCCCCCACGCCATACAGGGGTACCCAGCGACGGGTTGAGCTTTGATCTACGTTTTGAACCGAAGACAGCAGATTTCCCGCAAAGTCAAAACGATTAAACCGCCAAACACCATCGGCATCCGTACGAATGTGTTCAAGGCGAAGTCCCGTGGTAAGGCTGAGTTTTTCGGTCAGGTATAGGAGGTTTTCGGCAAAAATAGCTTGGTTTTCACTCGGAAACTCATAACTAAACTCTTCGGGGTCTTCGGGATTGAGTAAGGAAAAGTCGGGCGTATCATCTGGACTCGCAAAGCCCTGCTGCCGACGGGTCAGTCCGTTGTAGTAACGTCCTCCAACTACTAGAGCCGCCTTTTCTCCGCGTACTTTATACTCATGTAAAAGCCGCACTTCTGTACCGAAGTTTTGGAACTCATCGGCAATCAGTGTGCGGTTTTCGTTCGGGTTATCGGGGACACCAATTTGCTGAAGCTTACCCAAGGCATCGCGTCCCGAGAATAAAGCAAAGCTTCGGATATTCAACTTTGTACGCTCCGAGAACGTATAATCCAGTACCATCGCAGGCAAATTCCAACGTACGCCAAACCAGTTTCGTCCCCGTTGCGACTGCGCCAAATCACCGCTTTCAAACTGCTCATCGGTCAGTCCTCCGGGCTGCTGGGCTTCGTAATAAAGGTAAGAATACTCAAAGTTCAGCTTGAGCCGTTCACTCGCCTGATACCCTACCCGCGCAAAGGCCGTATGTGCATCAAAGCCAGAGTTTTCGCGCCATCCCTTGCCCTGACGGTACTGGTAGTAAGCGTAGTAGTCCAGTTTTTCGTTTTGCCCGCCGACGCTAAAAAAGGTGTTCGTGAGTCCGAATGATCCGACCATTTGATCAACGTTAACACCGATAGGTTTATCGGGTGCTTCTCTAATCTTAAAGTTCAGCATCCCTCCAAACTGAGAGCCATATTGCAGGGAAGCCGCCCCCCGTACCACTTCAATCCTCTCGACGGCCAGCAAGGGTGGCATATAGTAGCTTTCGGGATAGCCCAGTGCGTCGGCACTCATGTCGTAGCCATTTTGTCGGGTATTAAAATTAGCCGTTCGACTCGGGCCAAGTCCTCGGGCGGCAATGTCTAGCTGAAGTCCTGCAAAGTCACTTTCCCAGATATTCAGTCCGGGTACCTTAGCGAAGACCTGTCGGGCATTATTTGCCGCTTTATTAGCCGCAAAATCTCCCAAGATGATGACTTCATTTTTTTTTGCCTCGTAGATTGCAAAACCCTCTACGGCTTTTAGGCGAGCTACGCCGTCGGTAGGGCGCGTAGCGGTTATTTCGATGCCGTCGGTGATGACAAAGTTATCATCGAGGGCGAAGTTCAGCGTCTGATCTTGCACTAGATTCACTAAGATTGTATCCGTTCTCATGGCAAAAAGCGAAGCTTCTACCTCATGCTGGCCTGCGGGTAAAATGAGCTTGTAGAACCCATCTTCATCTGTTTGTGCTACTTTTTCTAACGTCCTTACCACAACAACTGCCCCTCCGAGTGGCTCTTGGGTACGCTTAGAGGTGACTTTGCCCGACAAGATAAAGGTTTGAGCATGCAGGCTTAAGGGAAGCAGAAGGAGGAGGATAAAAAGAAGTTGCTGGTGAGGACACCAACAACGGCGGGAGTGGATCGGAGAAGGCGTCAGTGAGGACACCAACAACGGCAGGATAAATTTATGAGTCTGGAACGCAAGTTTCATCAATCACTAGGGTCTTTAAAAGGTAAAATCCAGTCTTTGGAAGTCCAAAGGTCAATTTTTTCAGTTAAATCCGCTGCTGGATCAATAAGTAATTGTGCAGAACGACCGTTTAGGGTTACCCATGCTTCTACACGTACGCCAGGGTCTTGCATTCCTTGCCTTGCGTAGTAGTCGCTTAGATAGTGCGCGTACTGTAAAATTAAATCTGGTTGCATAGCCATCTGCTTTTCCTGATGAGGGTTTAAAAAGTCACTATTCCTGACTGCCCCCTCTCTTCCCGTTTCACCATCTTTAACGTAAAAAGTCGCTGTCCCTGCTTTTTCCATGAGCATTACGCGCCACGAAAAACGGTAGCCCTCTTCCGTCCAAAAAAGATTGTTGTCCGTGTAAAGCAAATACCGCCAAGGGAAGAGTAATTGGAAAATGAAAAAGACGATGAGGAAAGGGAGAAGTACTTTACTCTTTGAACCACTCCGAGGGTCTTTGACCACTGTGAGGGTTTCTTGGGAAAGCCCTGTCAGTGGTCGGAGACCCTGCCAGTGGCTAACTTTACGTATCCATTGCTCGTGCCACTCCTCGGAAAAGAAAATCGTCACCACAAGGATCATCACGAGTGGAAAAATGCCAATTTGGAATAAAATTCCCGTTATCGCGTGGAAGAGCACCACGGCAAGGTAGGCTAATATTCGCGTTTTTCGGATGGCCAGAAAAAGGATAATGAAGGTATCAAACAGCATTCCCGCCCAGCTAAAGAGGTATGCCGTAAGTTTGTACTTAAACATCCAGCCAATGAGAGGGAGGCTCGTTTTGGCAGGAAGCCAGATTTTTAGTGGTAGTGCTCGAAATAACCAGTCATGGTTGATTTTGGCAAGACCTGCGTAGGTATAAACAATCGTGATTTGTAGTTTGAAGATTAGAATACACCAGCGGCTGACAGTGCGTTGCCTCAAGTTTAGATTTCGGGCTACGTCAACAGAAAAATATCGGTTTGCGGGTACCAAAATCAGTAAGAAAGCAACGATACTGACAAAATAATAGTGGTTGAGGTAGTAAGTGATGTCGATAAGTTCGACGTAGGTGAAACACAGGAAAAATATAACAGTCGAGATTCTGTAAAACGCACCTAGTGCGATCCCAATACAAGTTATCGCTATAACAAGAAAAACAGCATACATTCCAGTGCGTGGCAGGGGTTGCACCCAGTCAAATCCGTAGTAACTGAAATGAAGCATCGGCTCGACGAGCTGCGTATCTACCCAGCCCATCCAGAGGTATCGCAGCGTGCTGAATAGCATCACCAGCCCAAAAGCTACCCTAAATGTGACCAAGGGGGCTATTGAGACAGGCTGCTCTAGGTATGTGAAAAGACGCGCCAATGACGGCGCGCCTTTTTGCGTCTTGTCGGTGGCTATTTTGTGATTCATGCGACTGCGTATCCAGTTCCTTTCAAGATACAGTAAAGGTGGTTTGCTCACGTCGTGCAGGTGCGTAGAATGCTAGTACAATAGCTGATTTAGGGATACCTAGATCAGCTAATTCAAGAGCAACACCGCGTTCTGTCCAGTCTTCCTGTATCCAAACTTTGCCATCTGGTTTAATATCTAAGTGTAAAACACACTGGTAAGTACGCTCATACTTTTTCCATCCTACTCTTACTAACTGAAAATGCCCACGCTCATGGTCTCTATCAAAACTTGATTTTCGTACTCTTCCCAATCTCCAAGTGGGTTAAAAGTAGCATGACGTTCAAGTATAGATTTTACGTGAGTTCGGTATCTTGCTATTTTATCCATTTCCAAATTTTACCTGTTAATTCGTCGATCACAATGATTCGTAGTCCTTTCTGCTCAATGGTATCAGAGACCATAACCTGACCTTTAAAAAAACGTAGAATAGACATCTGTAGTTATCGCTAAATAAAGGTCACGAACTTCAGCGTTATGAGGTAAAGCCATCTGATAGATAATAAATTGTCCTAGAGCTTGATGCAAGGCATAAACCTTAGAAGGCTCAGTAAACGATTTTATCTCAATGGCAGTTTTCTCTTCATCTCGCTGGGCAGCAATCAAACGTTCTGCTCCCAGATCAGTTTCTAGCGCGGCGCGGCCATAAGTTAGTTGTAATGGATTATGCGTGATCGTCCACCCACCGTTCTTCAGAGCTTGTCGAACTACATCGTGATAAATATCCTTTGCTCCCATAGATCAATCCCCATCACCAGAGTTATACGTAATGCTGATACCGAGCAGGGAACTCATGGAGGCTTTGAAGTTAGCGGTGCTATTTTGAAGTTCATCACGAAGCGTTTTGACTTCGCTGCGATCTACATTTTCGGACAACTCCCCCTGTGGAAGTGCTCTTATGGCGTTGTCAATGCGTGTAATGGCTTCCTTGGTCTGTGCGACAAGCTCAGGACCACCCACGACAGTTTCTAAGTACTCCTCAAAGCCAATGATTTCTGTTCCACCATGCGTAAGCCCAAACCAAATATTCTTGGAGCTTTCAAAGTGCTCTACGATCAGGCTACGCGAGATACCGCTGTAATATGCCTCTACAAGCCGCCCATCTGAACCGCTTTGCCCTGCGCTGAGTCCTGCGGGAAGTTCGAGTTTGAAGTTTTTGAGGTTCTCGTAGTCTTTGACAAACTCGTTGTAGTACTGCGAAATGGAGCTACCCGCTGCTGTTCCGTCACTGCTGACAAACTCATCAAGGTAACCGTTGTTCCATTCGTTTACGATGGTATTGAATGTACTTTTGAGTTCAGAAATAATCAATAGTAAGTAATCCTTACGGTTTTGGTTAAAGCTCGCAATGAGGGCTTCATTACTCACATCGTCTCCATAAATCAAATATTCGACGGCATAAAAGCCACGTATATCGCGATCAAAGGAGTTAGCCAGGTCAACGCGGGCAACGTTATTGATATTTTGTTCTATTTTACTCTGGCTGACAGGAAATACGCCTAGCACCTGCGAATAAGTACCAAGTAAAAGTTCCGCAGGACCAAATCCAAAGGCAGAGCAATGTTGGTGATCCAAAACGCTTTGCTCCCATGCCGCACGGAGGGCAATAAGGTTGGACTCATTTGTGTTTTCTGTAAACGTCAAAGCGGCATCAGAGAGCGCGTTCACACTTGTTTGAAGGCGCGTGAAATTAGGAATGATCAGGTTTGTTCCCACGCTTTCGAGCATTATGCCGCGATCAAACTCAGTAGTTTCGCTGGTTGCATTTTCCTCATCACAGGATGTAAAAGCTCCCAGAAATAGGGTTAAGCAGAGCAAATGAATCCAATTTTTGCGCAATAATT
>CAZNAK010000190.1:0-5422 GCA_964570645.1 uncultured Cytophagales bacterium
ATTCACTCTACGATGAAAGGCTTAGAGAAAAAGCTCCCTGAAGGTAGTTTTATTCGTGTACACCGCTCTTACATCGTCAACTTCAATCGTATTGAAAGCATCCAAGATCTCAATGTGGTGATGCCCAACAAGACCATCCCGATTGGTGCTTCCTACAAAACACACTTCATGAAGAAGTTGAATATGTTGTAGGTCTCAAAAATACCGTCGTACAATACCAAAGACTACCAAAGCTTCAAAGATGTAAACCCACATCCGAAGCGCAATCAGTGCGTCTAGTCGTTGGTTGGCGACCAAAACGGTGGCGCAAGTCACGTAAATAACTGTAAAAACGACCTGAACGACGATAAACGGCTTGATCTTACCTGCTACGAGCAAAATTTGCCCAAGAAAGTACTGCGAGAGCCGAAAAAAATCACCAATTACAATGTAAGGCATCCAGACAGCAGCGGGTAAAAATTCCTTAGAAAAGAGTAATGTAAGCAACCACTCACGAGAAAAATAAACACTCGTCAAGAGCAAAAGCAGTAACGGGAGCACTAGCAGCATAACCTCACGGAGAAACAACTTGCGTTTCCGTTCGTGGGAGAAAACGCTACTTAAACGCGGAAAAAAAATCACGATAAACGTGGAAGAAAACATCACTACGTAGCTATCTGATACCTTCACTAAAGCCTGCCAATGCCCAATTACTTCCTCCGAGAATACTTCAAAAGCCCTCGTTCGTATCCAAAAGTCACCTAAGCGTTGCAGCAAACTACTGCTGACTGCCATTCCTAAAAATGATAGTGGAATAAAAAAGTCTTCTTTTTGAATTTCAGGAGCTGACCGAAGCCACTGCCGCCGCCATAACTTCCGCCCAACTACCCAAACGGTCATCCCGAATCCCAAACTACTTCCTGCATGATAGACCAGTAACGTTTGCCACAGCGTAGGCATCTGAAAAGCGTACAAAGCGGCGACCGCCCCCACACCACCTAACAAATTTAGTAGCGCATACCAACGGATCTGACCCCAGGCTAACAGCAACGAAAGCCCAAAAAAATTACCGATTTGAGTGGTCACAAAGACCAAAAAAAACAGCATCCAGATAAGGTAATTCCGCTCAATCAAAAAGTCCGCGCTAATCACATTGCGCCCGGCAATCAACATAATCCCGCCCAAAAGCAGTAGCCCAAAATTTAGGGTAACTCCCGCCCAAAAGTGGCGTATTTTACGTTTTTCATTTCTGTCCGCCTCGCTCCAAACCTTGATTAGCCCTTTGTGGACACCCTCGTTAGCAAGGAGGTAAAAAATATTGAGTAGGTTTTGGAAGTGAGCCAGCAGGCTTACCCCCGTAGCCCCAAACTGAACGGCAAAAAACTTATTGATGAGCAATCCCGTAAACGCGCGGGTTCCTACGGATAAAAATGACCATATTGAGGATTTCCAAAATTTCACGATAAGCGTTTTTCAGACCAAAGGTTTCCTAGCTCAAGCGAGCGAAGAGCTTTTTACGACAAATAGCTACCTCAAGGTCAATTTGATAAGTCTCGTGCAAAAACGGTGCTGCTCCCCAACGCTCTTTCCAGTGCGTCAATCCGATATTAATCTCCTCACCTTGCCCCTCTGAGCTAACTCCTAAGCTAAAATAGCGTTTTCCCGTTGCTTTGGCAGCTAATATCTGCTCTGAAAAAAGTAAATCTAAGGCTTTCGTCTGTAATGGGTGTGGCTTTGAGGTGATGTACTGAGCATGAACACAGCCCGAAAAAGGATTATCAAATAACGTCACGCCCGCCAATAGCTCATTGGCAGAAAATACGCTATAGACCGTAATATTTTCAGGAAATGAGTTCATCAAATACTGCATTTCTTCCTGAGTATGTACGGGAGAAACACCGTAACGACTCCGAAGGCGTGCTCGTAGCATGGGTTCAAAAAGTTTCCAGTTGGGTAGTTTTTTAATGTAAAGTGCCTCACGGTGCGCCTTTCGGATGGCGTATCGCTTACTACGTGACCAACTTAGGTGGGCTAGGTCTATGACGGAACAAAGTTCTGCTTTTATCCGCGTAGCGTTCAGGTAAAAGAGTACCGTTTGCAGCTCATCGCAAGAGACAGACTGCTGATACGAGGGTAGTACTCGATAGGTCCATTTTCGGAAGCCCTCCTCGTAAAGATGCACTACAAGCGCATCCATCATCTCAAAATATGCTTTCAGTTTCAGCGACTTTCTCCAAAGTAAGCCTCCGAAGGTTAATCCCTGATGAGCGTAAAGCGTTCCTCCCACCTGATTGGCAACAAGTAACGCCTGTAACGCCCCCTTTTCATCAAAAACTAACCGAGAAGCGTCCGTAAAACGCTCCTTATGGTACGCTATAAAGTCTCGAAAAAAGAAAAAGTGCGCATTTTTGGTCGTCGGTACAAACGCATCCCAACGCACTTTATCCGAATCAGTATAGGGACGAATGGTCAATGCAGTATTACCTTTTGCTGAATAAGCAAGCCGTCCGCATTCAACACCAGCAAATAAAGTCCGCGTGGAAAGTGGCCAAGGTTCAGCGTAAAATTATAGCTATTTTCGGGTAAGGACTCCGAGGACAATGGAGCCGGTTGATACACAAGCTGCCCTATCGCGTTATATAAACCCACCTCTAGCTGAGCCGCATCGCGCAATAAAAGCTGTACGTTAAGCTCCTCAGAAGTCGGATTGGGAAACGTCTTGATTCTGAATCGCTTTCCTTCTTCCAGTGGTAGATTATTAATAAGCGTATCAATGACCAAAAGCTTAGATTGCGCTGTATCCAAACAGCC
Source organism: uncultured Cytophagales bacterium (assembly GCA_964570645.1). Lineage (GTDB taxonomy): Bacteria > Bacteroidota > Bacteroidia > Cytophagales > Bernardetiaceae > DAISIL01. Next base: position 2,791 of record CAZNAK010000190.1, read on the forward strand.
CAAGCCATCTCGTACAATCAGCCGAACCGCGTATGCTCCTGGCTCATCGTATTCCGCCGTTGGGTTGGGGATGTTTGCCGTCGTACCGTCGCCAAAATCCCAGTACCACTGTACAGCATCTACACTGGTGGAGATAAACTGTACACTTTCTTCAAACTTTAGATTCAGCGTATCCTTACCTTGAGAAAAGGAAGCACTAGGTTTGCTAAAGGTAATATTAACACGTGTCCAGAAGCTCTCAAGAGTGGAATCAAAGTTTTTTACATGATACGTTTTGGGCGCATGAAGCGGCGGTGTGACAAAGCGTTGCCCTTCAAAAACAGGCTCAGTATTGGAGTTGTCCGTCTCGTAAAAGCGGAAATCAGTACCGTTTTGAGGTGCTAAGACGGCGCGATCTCCTCGACAGATTTGAATGTCTTCTAAGTCAGGTTTTGGGCTACGCCTAAAAACAAGTAGGCTCTTTGACGCTGATGCCGTACAGCCCTCCGCCGTTGTGATCTCTAAGCGCACAGTGAACGTACGCTCATAGGTGTATTGATGCACAGGGTTTTGTAAGCTACTCGTACCACCGTCTCCAAAGTTCCAAGCCCACGATACGGCAGGCTCACTTCGGTCTGTGAACTGTACCTGATCATTCTCATCAAGAAAAAGCTCTCGGTCGAACTCAAAATCCACAAATGGATTGCGCTGATTTAATTGTACTTCTAGCGGCAAACTCTCGATAATAGAATCAATACAAGTTATAAACAGGCGATCTGGCGTATTTGCATCGGGAATAAAGGTATAAGCCTCCCCCTCAAAAATGAGGTTTTGTAAAGAGTCATCGTCATAGAATTTAAAACGCGTTCCGCCCGTAGGCGTTAATCGAGTCTCATTATTGCGACAGATGAGCTGTGGAGTCACTAGGGTTGGCACAGGCGCACGCTTTCCAACCCGAAACTCCGCCCTACGCTCGGAGGTACAGCCTAAGTCATCCTCCAAGAAGAGACTTACCTCATAAATTCCTTGCGCCAGATAGTTATGCAAAGGATTCTGTTCTGTACTGGTCGTACCATCACCGAAGTTCCAGAGACGAGTAACGATCGCTGATTCGACCTCGCTCTCGTCCGTGAATTGAATGTCAGAGGCAATGAGCGTATCCAGGCCTGGGTTAGGGGTAAAGTCTGCAATAAGACGCTTCCAGTTCAAGCTTACGCGCCGGGGCGTACTTTCAAGACTTGAGTCAAGGTTCGTGACCCAGATTTCGGACAAATCAGGATCATCAATTACCCAAGCGGAGGAGTCTCCCAGAGGAACGTTAGGATAACTGGCGTAAAAGCGGAATAAGCTGCCGTTTTCGGGGGTCAGTCGGATGGGTGTGTTGGCACAACTGGTGGAGCTATTTTGAAGGCGTGGTACAGGTCCTTGACGCAAAACAAGAAGCGGTTTAGTCGCTGACTTTTCACAGCCTTCCGCGTCTGTAATTGTCAGGGTCACCTCAAACAATCCCTCTTGGGTATAATTATGCGAAGGATTCTCACGACTGGACGTACGACCATCACCAAACTCCCAATGCCATGCCACGGCATCTGTTGGGCTATTATCAAGGAAGCGAATACTCGTGCCGTTTGTAATATCAAAAGTATCAGGAGCAATAAAGTCAGCCGTCATGAGTTTTTCTAAAAAACGCACTTCAATAGGATCACTTTCAAGCGCGGAGTCCGTACACGTGATGTAAAAAGGCTTTCTGTAGTCTGATTTTGGGATAGTGAACGAGCTTCCTGCCTGCTCTGGAAAAAGATAGGAGTCCTCCCGATACAGCCTAAAATTTGTACCACCGCTAGGCTGTACATAAGCGACATCTTCGTCGGTGGGGCACAGTACAGGATTCAAAATCGGCACAGGGCTTTTTGATACTGGCTCAGAAAAAGCAATTTCAGCTTGTTCAAACTGAAGCTCCAAACCCCGAATGGAGGTTGAAGAAGTTAAAACGAAGGTGACCGTTCTCGACTCGTTTGGAAGAATGTTAAATAGGGTCTTACCAACTGTCTGGGCAGCATCAGTAGCCCAAAGAACGGGTAGCCCGATACCTTGACGGAGTAAGTTCTGCTTTTCGGTATCTGTAAAACCGTCCGTCCAGTCGTTTACGCCGCCTGCGCGCACAGGCTGGTATTGAGTCATTCCACCTACTATTTTTGTTCCCCAAAGCGTTCTACCATCTGAGGCATACGCAAAATTTGTAGGTGTATGGTAGCGCATTTCTTCGAGCGTTGCGCTCTCAAAGTACCAGTCCAGAAACAAACCAACCGTTAGTGAGTCCATTGGTGTACTCCCCTCGTTCGTGATTGTGTACTGTAGTGCAAGATAGTTTTGATGTGGCGAGTTTCGCCTACCTACCACACGCTCCTCCACACGTACGTTAAAAGAAGAAGCCGCCGCCGTATATTGACTCGCTCCCTCGTCCCTAAAAACATTCTTCTTTTCAAGGGTTGGAAAGCCATTTTGTGCGATAAAATCCCGATCTCCCATAAGAGCATCCATCACACTCCCATCGGGGAAAACCAACGCTAGGCCTGCCTCCCGAAGTACAGTTAAATTATTGTTTTTCTTTAGTCCTTGCCCTTGTGTATGGGTGGTATCGGCAAAGGCAAAA
>CAZNAK010000191.1:0-4413 GCA_964570645.1 uncultured Cytophagales bacterium
TAAGCGCAGAATAAAAACTTCTTTCTTGCTGGCTAGCCGCTGCAGATGCTTTTCGCCCCGGAGCTTAGAAACACCGTAAAACGATTTCCCTGCTGTTGCGGAGGTTTCACTTACTGCCTCGCCACTTGTGTTACCATACACCGAGGTGCTGCTTAAATAAATGATGCGTTGAATCGAGTCTATTTTCTCGATTTGACTTGCCACCAAACCTGTTCCCCAATTATTGATCTGATCGAAGCTGTGGGAGTCATAGTCAGCAAAGGGCGTAGATACCCGTGCGGCGGCATGAATAACGGCATCTACGCCCTTGAGTTTACGTTCAAGTTTGTAGTTATCTAATATGTCACCTTCTGCAAAACGTAGTTTGTGCGCCTGCGGGAACTTGCGAGCGAAGAAAAAGCTGGTTTCTCGTCGTGAAAGATTATCATAAACAATGATTTCCTCTACGTTGCTCTGCGGTAAAAGCTGCTCAACAATGCTATACCCCAAATACCCGCATCCTCCTGTAACGAAAATCTTCATTTTTCGATGAGTTCGGTATGTAAACCACACTCTACTTTACTTTGTCCTGCCCAACGCGCGGCACGTTCGTCCCCTAAGTACTTTTGGGTACAGGGCGCACATCCCACACTCAGATAGCCTTCTTTTTCCATTGGATGCTCAGGTAAGGCAAACGTCTTTCGATACTCATAAATCATTTTGGAAGTCCAATCCAGCATCGGGTGGAAGCGTGTCGTTCCATGTGGACCTTTCGCCTCAAAATCCATATGTTTCCTGACTTTACTTTGGTCACGCCTGACTCCTGTGATCCAAACATCAAACTCATGTAATGTAGGCTCCAGCGGTAATACTTTATTTAAATGACAACAATAATTTGTATCCGAACAGAAGAAAAAACGCCCTTGACGGTCGCGTTGATGAATTTTACTCATTGGCGATGTTACCGAAATCACATTTAAATTTAATCGTCCCGTAATATGATCTCGAAAGTCCAGTGTCTCTCTAAAATGGAAGCCCGTATCCAAAAAGTAAACAGGGATGGTCTTGTCCAAAGTCGCAAGGATGTGCAGAAGCGGAATGCTGTGCGTTTGGAAAGATGAGGATGCGAATACTTTCTTATTCTCTGACCGATAGCGGCTTAGATATTGCTCGACCTTATCAAGTTGTTGCTGTATTTCTATGGAAAACATAATTTTAGCATAGCTTCGCTAACGATAAGTCTGTTATTAAATTAAGGGACTATCGCAAGACGACTGCAAGTATAAAGCATTCAATGGAAAAAACAAAGCCTAAACATGGCCCGCGTAAAACGTGTACGGGGTAAATCTTTTACCTCATAAGGGGAAAATATAAAATAAAGGCTATCAAGATTATCTCTTCTTCGCAAATCCGCTCTATTTATTTTCATACTTATTTTTTTCAGAGTTCTAAAAAATACCTACCTTTGCGCTTCCAATTTTTGGGGTACTGAATACTAATATAGTACCAGTGCATTCAATTTCAATCATATAACGCAATCAGTCATGCCTGTAGGACTTATAGGAAAAAAGGTGGGAATGACTAGCATCTTTGGTGCCGATGTCGCATGCACATTGATTCAAGCTGGTCCTTGCGTCGTTACGCAAGTTAAAACCCAAGAGACGGATGGCTACGAAGCTGTACAAATGGGCTTCGGAGAGAAAATTAAAGCAACTGACAAACCTGAGCTAGCAGAAAAACGTACTGCAAAGCCGTTGGTAGGTCACTTTAAGAAAGCCAATACGACACCAAAACGCAAGGTTGTCGAGTTCCGTAACTTTAATGCCGCACAAGAGTCACCCGTTGCTCTGGGTGATACAGTAAAATTATCGGACGTTTTTGCCGAAGACGAATTTGTTGACGTAGTAGGAACCACAAAGGGTAAAGGTTTCCAAGGGGTTGTCAAACGTCACGGCTTTGGTGGTGTAGGACAATCTACACACGGTCAACACAACCGTCAACGTCATCCTGGCTCTATCGGTGGTGCATCGTATCCCGCTCGCGTATTCAAAGGAATGCGTATGGCCGGACGCGACGGTAACAACCGTGTTAAGATCAAAAACCTCCGTATAATGAAAATTATGGAAGAGGAAAACCTTATTTTAGTATCTGGCTCTGTCCCAGGTGCAAAAAACTCCTTTGTCATCATCGAAAAATAACCCCTAAATCAAGAACACTATGGAAATTCGTGTAATGGACACTCAGGGGAACGACACAGGACGTATTGTTTCCCTATCCGAAAAAGTATTTGGTCGCCAGCCAAGCGATCACACCTTGTACCAGGCCATTCGCCTGTACAACGCCAACCAACGCCGAGGTACACACAAATCAAAGGAGCGTGCCGAAATCACAGGCTCTACCAAAAAGCTCCGCCGCCAAAAAGGCTCAGGTGCTGCGCGTGTAGGTAGTATTAAGTCGCCTATCTTCCGTGGTGGTGGACGTATCTTTGGACCACGCCCACGCAACTACGGCTTTAAGCTTAACAAGAAAATGCGTCAGATTGCTCGTTACTCTGCGCTCTCTTACAAGGCTAAAGAAGAAGCGATCATGGTACTGGAAAACTTCAACCTTGATGCACCACGCACTAAGGACTACAAGCAAATTTTGGCCAACCTCGCTTTAGAAGGCAAGAAAACGCTGTTGGTAACGGCTGAAAACAATCAGAACATATACCTTTCAGCGCGTAACTTACCTAAAACAAAAGTTGTTTTTGCGGATGTGTTGAATGTTATGGACATTATGCACGCCGATACGCTGATCCTTTGCGAAGGGGCGGTAGAAAAGCTTAACGCATAAACGCACCCAAAAAAACTTAGAATCATGGATATTTCAATTCTCAAAAAACCTGTACTTACCGAAAAAGCAAACGCACTTCAGGAGCAAGGGGTATATACGTTCATCGTTGACCGAAAAGCTACTAAAAAGCAGATTCGCGACGTAATCGAATATTTCTACAAAGTGAATGTGGATAGCGTTCGTACGGCCATTATGCCAGGCAAGCCTAAGAACCGTTACACAAAGTCGCGCTTTGTGACGGGACACTCGCAGGCATACAAAAAAGCGATTGTTCAGCTTACAGAGGGTGAGTACATCGACCTCTATGAAGAAGAGTAGTAGTTGCTCTAAACGATAAAATAAAAGCCGTGCTGAAAAGTATGGCTTTTTTTGTACACAAATTACCTTTTAAGAGCTTTACCCCAAGGCCCAGCGCAGGATTTCTTCTAAATCACGAAAATCCCTCTTTAAAGCATTTTTCACCTTGTCGTTTTGGTAAACGTGCGGCTGACGGGCTGACTTAAGCGTTTGCTTCGTGACCTTAGGAGGAGTTTGTGTCAAAAAACTCCGAAAAGCCTCCCAACGCCAGACCATCCCACCTAGCCACTTTGGAAGTTCTTTACTACGATTATCCTTATTCATTTTCGCAGCAATACGCCCGAATAAATCGCCATAAGGCATCGCGCCCGCACTTAGGATGAAGCGCTCGTTATTTACTTCGCTTTCTAAGAGGTCAGCCGTCATCTCGGCGACATCGCGCACATCGACATAATTGGCTGTTCCCTCTGGATGGTACTGATTTTTTCGATAGATGTAATCAAAAATCTGTAAACTGCTTCTTGACCAATCACCTTTCCCCAGCACTAAGGAAGGATTTACACTAATTGCCTGTAAGCCCTCGGCAGTCCCGCGCCAGACTTCAAGCTCGGCAAGGTACTTGGTTTGGGCGTAGTCATGGATGGCATCTTCCGAACTCCATTTTGCGGTCTCATCAAGTTCAACCTCATCCTTAGGTGGTCTTCCGATGGTCGCAATGGATCCTACCTGCACAAACTTTTTGATCGTTCCTAGTTCCAGGGCGGCGTTGACCATATTTTGCGTCCCCTCAACGTTAACGCGGTGTAATAAGCCCGCTTCCTTTTTCCAAAAAGACACTTTTGCTGCCGCATGAACAACAAAGTCTGTCTTTTTCATTGCGTCCCGCAAAAGCCAAATATCAGAAAGGTCGCCCTCTACCCATGAAATAGCCGCCTCGGGCAAGTCAGACAATATACTTCGGTCACTGGCTGGGCGAGCGAGTAAGCGAAGTTGATAACCGCGACGTACAAACTCGCGAGCAAGATAACTCCCTACCAGCCCCGTTGCACCTGTCAAAAAGATGGTTTCAGCCATAGGGCAAGCTACTCCGATTTGTGTTCATAAACAACTGCTCCCACCGCACGGATGTGCGCCAGCGTATCGTCGCGCATCTGCTGACGAAGGATGAGACGATATTTCCCCTCCTTGGGGACAGAGAAACCTTGAAGTAAAGGCAGTTCCTGATCGTACCAACCACCTGTGCCGCTGCCTTGCGGAACGCCTTCGCCCTCAAAAATGGATTGTTCCGTTTTACCAAACATA
>CAZNAK010000191.1:4423-5364 GCA_964570645.1 uncultured Cytophagales bacterium
AACTCACCGGTATGATCGCCACTTTTAACGGTATCACCCTCTACGGTTACGAGTGCGTAATCCAAATGTAGATTGCAATAACGATAGGCTTGCTCATAGCGGACGGCACACAAAAAATCTTTGGCTGCTGTTGTTTCTAGGGAAAAAGGAAAATGCAAGGTGTCTCCAACCACCCAAGCATCTTTTTGAAAAATGCGTTGATCCTCAAAAACGGCTGACTCTTGGCACGCTGTGCCCAAAAAGAGGAGTAAGAGACTCACCCAGACAGCCGAAAAAGATGAATGAATGCTTTGGTGAGGACACCAAAACGGGCAGTTAGTACGATGTTCTCGCCGTAATCGTGTGTACCCACCAGCTAGTGAATCCGATGAATTATTCAATTTCTTCTTGATTGATTTGATTCAAAATTTCCGTCGGTACAACCCGAGACGGATAATATTTTACTAAACGTCCCTCTTCATCAATTAAGTATTTACAAAAGTTCCATTCAGGGGCTTGGTCGTTCCATCCATTCATAGATTTAGTCGAAAGCCACTCATAAAGGGGGTGTTGATCGTTGCCCTTGACCGACACCTTAGCGTACATTGGAAAATCCACGCTAAACCTAGACGTACAAAACTGTTTGATCTCTTCGTTTGTGCCCGGCTCCTGTCCTCCAAAGTTGTTGGCAGGAAAGCCCAAGACGATAAGCTCACCACTGGCTTGTTCATAGATATTTTGTAAATCTTCGTACTGTGGGGTATAGCCGCACTCAGAGGCAACATTCACGATCAGTAACTTTTTCCCCGCATACTTAATGAGGCTTTCTTTTTCTCCGTCAATGGTCTCTACCTCAAACTCGTGGACAGATTTCGGGGCGTTTGTAGCCGTTTGTTCGAGCTTGGGTTCACCGTTTTCGGTTTTGGGAGCTTCTTGGACACTGCCACAAGCGACAAGAAAAG
>CAZNAK010000192.1:0-5356 GCA_964570645.1 uncultured Cytophagales bacterium
ACTTCGCATACCAATATATTGATGTCTTCTATGCCAAGCACCAAGCTTGCCTTTTTTCGTTATCTCTTGATCGATAAAATGCTTAGAAATAAGCAAAAAACATATCCTAGTAAGCAAGAAATCCTAGAAGAATGTCAGGCGCGTTACGGAATTTCTTCTGTTTCGACGGTGGAAAAGGACATTCAGGCGATGCGTGAGGAGTTTGACGCGCCGATAAAATATTTTAAGCGTTTTAGAGGGTACGCGTACACAGAACCAAACTATCGGTTTGCGGGAAGAAGTTTAAGCCTTTCCGAGGAGGAAAAACAGGCGATGACGTTCGTGGAAAGTCTATTGGAAGAGTTTCGGGACTTGCCCATTTTTGATTCTTTTTCGGATGCTGTTGATAAAGTACTGGACGGCTTGGAGATCACCAAAAAGCAAACCCAATCGAAACACAAGAAAATATGGATTGATAAGTCGCATTACGTAAAAGGCAGTGATTTGTTACACGATTTAGTGGGTTGGGTTTCGGAGGAGCGTGTTTTACGAATCTCCTACAAAAAGCACCAAAGCCCCGACTCTCAGACTTACACCTTACACCCTTATTTGCTCAAAGAGTATAAAGATTTTTGGTACCTGATCGGGGCAGCCGTAGAACGGAATATGGAGATTCGGACTTTTGGCGTGGATCGCATCCTGAGGGTAGAACCGCTTCTGGATGACTTTATTTCGCCTTCGGAGGTGGGGTTTGATCCTGAAGAGTATTACAAATATTGCATCGGTATGACGGTCTCGCACGATGAGCTACCCCAAAAAATTCAGCTTTTTTTTACTGAAAAAATGAAAGAATATGTAGTCGCTAACCCGATTCATCATTCTCAAAAAGTGTTGGAAAGTGAAGAGAAAGGACTGTTGATCGAACTATTTTTAGTGGTCAATCCCGAACTTCGTAATGAAGTTTTGGGTTATGGAGATCGAGTGAAAGTAGTCTGGCCGCCATTTTTAGCCGAACAAATTCACAAAGAGATGAAACGCGGCGTAAAATACTATGAAAAATAAACCACCTATGTTGAAATACGAAATAAAAGGTAATGATATTCAGATTGCCGAAGTTGATCTCGCCCCAGGACAGACTGTGATGGCAGAAGCGGGAACGATGCTTTACATGGAGTCAGGAATTACTTTTGAAGTGAAGAGCCATGAAAATGAGGAAGCTCCATTTTTTGAAAAAGTCATTGCGGCAGGCTCACGCTTTTTTACAGGCGAATCTTTATTTTTTACACATTTCAAAAACGAAGGCAACACGCGGGCAAAGGTTGCTTTTACGACCTCTTATCCGGGCACACTCGTTCCGCTTGATTTGTCTCAACTGACTAACAACTCCGTTATTTTGCAGCGTGATAGTTTTGTTTGTGCAGACCCAAAAACCAAAGTTAGCGTACACCTGAATCCAAACTTACGTGCAGGTCTGCTTGGTGGCGAGGGCTTTATTTTACAGAAAATTACAGGACATGATACTGCGATTGTCCATGCGGCAGGAAGTGTGATTGAAAAGACCTTATACAACGAAACGCTCCGTGTTGAGCCGGGCAGCGTAGTAGCTTTTGAGGAGTCGATGACGTTTGATGTGGCTTCCACAGGAGGACTTAGCTCTATGGTTTTCGGCGGTGAGGGCTTGTTCTTGGCCACTCTCAGTGGCGAGGGAAAAGTTTGGTTACAGTCTATGCCCGTCCAAAAACTTCTTAATCGTTTGGCCGCACAATCCCGATGAGCCAACCTGTCATATCGGCATTAGCGACGGCGGTTCCTGCGCACAAAATTGAGCAAGCTCAAGCCTTACGATTTTTAGCACAACAGCTTAACTTATCTAGGCGAGACAAACGAATGCTTCGGTTTTTGTATCATGGCACCAAAATCGAGTCGCGTTATTCTGTCCTGCCTGACTTCTCGGATATGTCGCGGAAAGTTCCCTTTTTCAATCCTGACGCGCCCCCAACAACCGCTCAACGGATGAAAATGTATGAGCATCACGCCTTACCGCTGGCAACGCGTGCCGTTAAGGCTTTAGCCCTACCAAAAAAACGATTTAAAACGATTACTCATCTGATTACAGTCAGTTGCACGGGTATGTACGCCCCCGGTTTGGACATCGAGTTGGTGAACGAAATCGGGCTTTCCTTGGATGTAGCGCGTACAAATATTAACTTTATGGGTTGTTATGCGGCTTTTAATGCGCTAAAATCGGCTTTTGCTATCTGTAAGGCATTTCCTGAGGCAAAGGTTTTGATTGTAGATATAGAACTGTGTACGCTACATTTTCAGCCATCTATGCAGGAGGACTTTATGGTATCGAATGCACTTTTTTCAGACGGGGCGGCGGCGGCTTTGATCGAAAACAGAGAGAAGTCAATGGATACCCTTCAGCTTGAGATGCTTGACTTTTACGCTGACCTTGCCCCCGAAGGTAAGGCAGATATGGGATGGCACGTCCGTGATTTTGGCTTTGAAATGATCTTGAAGTCTTCGATTCCAGCACACCTTGAAAAAGGTATTGAATCATTAGTGAATAGCTTACTTTCGCGCTACCAGATTGCAAAAAATGATATTCCGCACTGGGCGATTCATCCCGGCGGACGGAAGATTTTAGAGGCGATTGAAACGGCTTTAGTTCTTTCCAAAGAGGAAAATACGGCTGCTTACAGCGTATTACAGAATTACGGTAATATGTCCTCTGTCACGATCTTTTTTGTTCTGAAAGAACTGCTTCATGGTTTGACTGCGTATAACAAGGGCGAACATTTGGTTGGCATGGCCTTTGGTCCAGGGCTTACCATAGAGTCTGGCTTATTCAAAGTCGTTTAGCACTTCAATCACCTGCATGATCTCAGATTTTGTATGCCCAAAAGAAATAGGGAGGCTCAGTTCTGTACGATGAATTTTTTCGGTAATCGGGAGGTGTTGTCCTGCAAAAAAATGCTTGAGTGCTTCTTGCTGATGTGGTGGCACCGGATAATGGATTTCGGTCTGGATGCCTTGTTCGCGTAAATAGGTTTTTAAACGATTTCGATCAGGATGACGGACGGGAAAGATATGGAATACGTTTTCAAAACCTTCCTCTTGTATCGGAAGTGTAAATTCTCCTTTTACATGTTGAAAGTATAGATCTGCCAACTGTTTTTTATGCTGATTGATCTTATCGAGGTGCTGAAGTTTTGTGCGTAAGAAAGCAGCTTGGAGTTCGTCGAGTCGGGAGTTGAAGCCAATTTTTTGATTGTAATATTTTTTAGTCGAGCCGTAATTCCGGAGCTGCCTCACTCGTCTAGCAAATTTTAAACTACGAGTCGTAACGGCTCCTCCATCGCCTAGCGCACCTAAGTTTTTGGTCGGGTAGAAGCTAAAGGCCGCCAAATCCCCGAATGAACCCGCTTTTTGCCCTTTGAAGGTAGCCCCGTGTGCCTGTGAGGCATCTTCAAGTAAAAATAAGTTATGCCTTCTGGCAACCGCAGCAAGTTTATCCATTTGCGCAATCTTGCCATACAGGTGAACGGCTACTATCGCCTTTGTTTTTGGCGTGATGGCAGCCTCTACTTTTTCGGGGTCTAGGTTATAGCTTGCCAGCTCAGGCTCTACCAAAACAGGAGTCAGATCGCTGTGAATAACGGAAAATATCGTTGCAATAAAGGTATGCGCAGGCACAATGACCTGGCTTCCTTTGGGTAAGTCTAAAGCATTTAAGGCTAGGGTTAAGGCATCTAATCCGCTTCCTGCGCCAATGCAATAATCTGCCTGGCAATATGTGGCAAACGCTGCTTCAAAAGCTTCTACCTCTTGTCCTAAAATAAACCAGCCTCGTTCTGTAATGGCTCGAAATTGACTACCAAAAGCATCAAGAAATGGACGATTGACTCGCGAAAGATCTTCGTAGGGGATCACGAGGTGGAGAGGATTTCTTTGTAAATCTCTACATACTTTTGAGATTGCTTTATTGAGTTATGCCGCTCTCTTGCCTTTGCTACAACTTTATTTGGATCAAAAACGTCAGGATGATCTAAGAAACGTTGGATACTTCTCTTAAGCGAATCTATAGAAATGTCTGCGCACAAGTACCCATTTTCACCGTCTTGAATGGCATCTTTAATTCCTCCTGTAGGAAACCCGATTGTCGGTGTTCCACAGAGCTGCGCCTCAACGGTAGTCTGTCCAAACGCCTCCTCTAATGAAGGAATGACGAATAAATCTGCGGCACTGTAAATCACTGCCATTAGTTGTTCGTCTGTAATTGTGCCCAACTCAAGGATATTAGAGAACTCTTTCTCTAGTCCACTTTTTTTTCCCACTACACAAAGAAAAACCTTTTCTTTATACTTCGAAGGTAACTCTAAGATAGCTTTTTTTAAGTAAGCGTATCCTTTACGTGACTGCTCAACGAAGTTGGAAACAAACAAGATTACATTTTTATCCTCTGGGATCCCTAATATTTTTTTGCAATGATTCTTATTGTGAGGTATAAAAGTTTTTGTAGGAATCCCAAGATAGATACATCGATTATCAAAGCGTCCGAATAGGTCACTTTGTTCTGCTTGCTCTTTCACCCATTTTGAGTAAGATACTACGATCAAATTGGATACATTTTTCAAGCACTTTTTCTTATAACTTACAAGCTTATCCTCTTCTTCTGTCTCTTCTGTACTCTTTTTTCTTGTTATCGGCTTTCCCGCTTCATCGATCCCGAAGAAGGTTTCTCTGTAATGCTCTCCTCCTAGTATTGGGTTTAGGTCATGAAATGTCCAAACGATGGGTTTATCATTTTTCAAAAAAAAGCTATTCCAGTCTAGAAACCCTGCAATCCAATGTAAATTAATTATGTCCGCTTCTCTGTACTCTAAGCTTTGTGTTATGTCATAAGGCGTTTGTGGATAAGTAAAAATTTCCAATCCTTTAGCGCGTTTTTTTCTGAACTCAGATTGATATTGATAAGGGTTTTTAGGTGGCTTTGCTAGTTTAAGTTCTAAACCAATACGATGAAGCTTTCTCTTCAATCTCTTCGTTATATTCGGTTTAGATAAGACAGGAGAAAACTGTACTACCTCGGGGAAGCTCGTTTTTTTGACTCTACAGAGCACCTTACTCTCTATTCCTAGTTCTAACAGACTCAAATGTAGTCTTAAACATGCTTTAGCAGCCCCTCCTGTATCGTAAGTAATCACATGAAGAACTTTCATAACTTGAACAAATGCTTTTCTGTGTAAGCAATACCCGCTTGTTCCGAGAGATGCTTGCGAGTCTTAGCTGGTAGTAATCGCAATAAGGTCGTTAGCATCCTACTTTTTTTAGGTATTGTGACTTGTTCAGGCTCAGTGCCTGAAATTACCCA
>CAZNAK010000193.1:0-5309 GCA_964570645.1 uncultured Cytophagales bacterium
GATTTTCTGGATATGTACCTGCCGGTGCTCAAATCGCTCAAGTTTGGCCATCCGTTGCTGGTAGCCGAAGGCGAGACGCAGCCGCCAGACCTGGATTTCGGACCGCTCATCAATAGTAAAAAAGCCAGCGATGTAAACGTCATGCTCACCGATGCCCTCGGCAAGGGAGCCGCCGCCATCTATCACGGCAAAATAGATGGAAGCAAATTCCTGCCTCATCAGGATGTATCGGCTTACTTCCCGCCTACCAGTCTGCTAAATCTGCCCAAAAACGCTTCGCTGTATCACAGTGAGCCATTCGGTCCGCTCGATAGCATTGTGCTGGTAGATTCCAAAGAAGAACTGGTCAGTGAAATGAACGTCTCCAACGGTGCGCTCGTGGCCTCCGTAGCCTGCGATGATCTGGCTGAGGGCGAAGAAATCGGGAATCAGCTCAGAGGGTTTAAGGTGGGAATCAACGCCACCAAATCGCGCGGCGATAACGAAGCTACTTTTGGCGGTATCGGCGAGTCGTGGAAAGGTTGTTTTGTAGGCGGAAAATATTTGGTTCAAGCCGTTACCAAAGGCAGCCCAGATGAAAAACTCTACGGTAACTTTCCTGAGTACACGCAACTACCCAACAAGCGCGACTAGGATAAAGTAACCGCTGACTGATGCTACGCGCGTACAGGCGCCACCTACGTCGTGCCACTAACGAGGCTTTCTGCGTCTTGATAGGTGCACGTCGCTACAAAAAGATGACAGCGTATTACACGCCGCGTTGAATCGCTCCGACCGGGCTTCGTAGGGCAGCCCGAACGGTGTGGAAACTGATCGTCAGGAGGGTAACGGCAAAAACAATCGCGGCAGCAACAAGGAAAATATCGAGGGCGGGAGCGACGTAATAGGCGAAATTCTGAAACCAAAAGTACAGCACCCTCATAGGCTATTCCCTAGCCTATGAGGGTGCTTTGCAGAATAAGAAAGAAAAACTCCCGGCTCAATAAAACAACCAGCGCGAACGTGCTTGAACCCAACACGCGCCGAATACCAATCTCTTTTTCGCGTCGCGCCACCACGAAAGCCGCCAGCGCGAATAGTCCCATCGTGGCAATAAACAGAGCTACCAAAGTGAGTGCCAATGCGATATCCCTCCAAAATGACTTCCTGCTCGTACATCTCGTGCAGCACATCGGAGAGCTTAAAAAACTCAAGGGGTTGTTTTTGGCAGATACTCCCCCCAGACACGAGGCAGCGCCTTACGAGCCGCCGCCTCCGACTCCGGCCGGAAGCGAACCATCAGAAACTTACGCAGCAGCTCGTACTCGCTGTACTCCAAGACGAAAGGTACCATTGGTTCGTGGAGCGAAGTAAAATGAGAATCTTTGACAACACCCTGAATATACCTTTCCTGACCATCCCGATAGGCTGCATTGCCCGGGGTCGCTATACGCTGCCCAACGGCGGACTCTGGGACAAATTTCGTATTATTTGCACGTTACACGCATTCAAGCTTCTCTAATTACTGGAATTTATAAAATACTGTAAATCAAGCGTATAATAGGATCGAAGGAATACACAAAACCAGCCATAGGCTGACGAAAAAGTAGGCACAAGGTTTGCTCCGCTTAACCTTGTGCCAAATTGGGAGACTCCTCCACTTTTTCTAGTAGTTGTAATAGTTCATCTTCGGTACGGAACACTCCAAAAGCATTGGCCTCTGCCGGTGTACCAAACGTATGAAACGGCTTTAGTGAAGCTTCTAAAGAAAGCATATCTTTTAGGGTGAACCACAAAGTGCATAAAAAACTCCGAATCGCCCAGATACGAGCCATTCGGAGTTTTATTAGCTTATGTTCAAAAAGGGGTTTTCCTAGAAACTATGACTCAAGCCTGCACTAAAGGTAACACCCGGGTTGAAGCCATTAAATTCCTGGTTTTCGGCCTCAAAGGACTCAAAGAACATTTCGCGGCGGTCGTTTAGGAGGTTGGCAACCTTAAAGTCCACTTTGGTCTGCCCCTTGGCACCAAAACGCTTGTTGATACTGAAGTTTAGGCTGTGGAACGGCTCCGAATATACGTCCGGATACAAGCCCACACCCACGAGGGTCAGCGTCGGACCTTTGACATTGTAGAACAGCCCCGCTTCCAGCCCATTATCGAGATTGCTGTAGCTCACACCGGCATTGATGACGTAAGGGGCTTGTCCGGCCATATCGCGGGTGTCCTCGACGCGCTCGCCATCCCGCTCAAAACTCTTACGCGACTCAAACTCCGTATCGGTCATATCAATCCGCGACTCGATCAGGGTCAGGTTGCTATTAAAAACAAAGTTCTCGAGAACGGTCCCGGCAAAGCCCAGGTTCTTGCGGAGTTCAAACTCAAGCCCAAAAAGCTGCCCGTCGCCTACGTTACGCGGCTGGAACTCCGTACTGGTTTGCTGCTCGGGGATACGCACAATCTCGATGGGGCGGTCAAACTTTTTGTAGAACGCACTGACCGAAAACAACTGTCCGGCTTCCTGGAACAGCTCCCAGCGCAGGTCGATGTTGTCGATGCGCGTCTCGGTAAGCTGCCCGTTCCAGTCGCTGTACTCAAAGAGCGAACCGTTAAAAATACGGTTGGCCAGCGGGTCCAGAATCTGGGCGTAGGACAGCTCTTTAAACGACGGACGGGCAATCGTGCGGGTGTAGGAAACGCGCAGGTTGTGCCCTTCTTGGAGCGAATAAATCAGGTTTACGGACGGAAAGAAATCCAGCGATTCGAGTACCTTCTCGTTTTCTAGGTTGTTGCCGTTTTCGGTGTCGCCGCTGGCGTAGGTCTGGTCGCGTCCGGTGTGGCGCTGCACGTAATTCTCGGCACGTACGCCAACGATTGTTTTGAGCTTGGCCACCGGAGAGAACTCATTTGAGACATAAAAACCCGTGTTATGGGCATTAGACTGGTATTCGTTCGGGTTGGGGTCTGGGTTGCCCGCCTGGTAGTACATACCGTTGGGGGCGTTCGGAAACAGAAACTCATCCTGCAATACGAGGTCAGGATCAAAAGCCGGCCAGTCCTGCGTACCGCTAAAGCGCGGCACAATATTAAAGATCAGAATTTCGTAATCGCGGTCTTTATAGACATGGCTCAGCCCGAAGCGAAACACACCGTCCTCTCCGTTAAACTCATAGCTTTTGTTGATGTTGAGCTTACCGACCAGGCTGGTCTCGTTGAGGCTACGCCAGATGCGGTTGGGGTTTCCGCCTGCCCCCGCACTGAAGAAAGGCTCTCCGGTAGCGGACTGTACCGTGAAGGCCGCACGGCGGATGTCGGGGTCGTCCGAGACCGAGAACGTAGGGGCAACACGCCAGTCGATTTCCCAGTTTGATTTGCCCAGTACGTGCTTTCCGTTCAGGAAAATATTGGTCAGCGATCGTTGGTTGTACTCCAGGTTGTTGGAACGCGCCAGGTAGCCCGAACGCCCGACGGCTGCCCCGTTGTCGTCGATAAAAAAGCGGGCGGCACGGCTCTCACCGTTTTGGAGGTGCAGAGCGGTGAGGCGAAGTTTGGTGAACTCTGTCTTGTAGGCCAGCCCGCCCAGCAGTCCCAACAGCACGTTATTCTCGCCTACCTGCCCGTCCTGTACCGCCGCGTAGCGCAGTTCGGTAACCGAGGGGTCGGTGCGGTTGCGCTGCCACTCGGCGTTCACGTAGTCGTCGTAGTAGTTGGTTGTGTTCTTGTAGGAAGCCGACAAAATATAGCCGAGCTTGGGCTTGACTTGCATATAGTCCTTATCTCCGCCTTCGGTGATGGGCTTAGGCTTACCGCGAAGTTCGATTTGATCGCCGATCGTAACGGACGCATTGAAGTTCATCCCGCTAGTCTGACGTTCGGCGGCAAGATTGGGGCTGAAACGATTGGTAAATTCGGTAACCGCTTCGTCAGAGTCCACAAAGATTTGGGGGACATTGCTACGCACACCTGCCGGAAGCTGGCGCGTACCATCATCAAACCCTAAGAAATCCGTACTGCCGCCTTCGTAGGCGAGGTAGTCGGAGTTGAAGTGCATATTGGGGTTGAAGGAAGTCCCGACGGAGACATCAAAGATACGCTCTTCGGGGAAGTCTTTGATTTCGATATTGAGCATTCCGCCCGTAAAGTCAGCGGGCATATCGGCGGTAAAGTTTTTATTGACGGTGATGTTCTCGATCAGATTGGTCGGAAAAATATCCATCTGGAGGGTGTTGCGGTCGGGGTCTAGCCCGGGGATGTCCACGCCGTTGAGCATCGTCTTGGAGTAGCGGTCGCCGAGTCCGCGGATATAGACATATTTTCCGCCTTCAATCGACACGCCGGTAACGCGCTTGGCAGCTTCTACGGCAGTTCCGTCACCGATGAGCTTGATCTGCGAGGCTGAGATACCGTCCATCATGGCGGGGGCTTTTTGCTTCATCGTCAGGAGGGCAGCTTCGGTGTTGCGTACAGCGGCAGCGGTAATAATCACCTCGTCGAGCTCGGTGTTTTCCTCCCGCAGGCGCAGGTTAGAAAGCAACGTAACATCGCCTGCCTTCACCTCAATATCCGAAATCGTCAGGGTTTGGTAGGAGACGTAGGAAATCTGTAAGGTATATACGCCGGGGTCCAGGCTAAGGGAAAACTTGCCGTCCAGATCAGTAACCGTACCCATTTGGGTATCTTTGACAAGGACATTACCACCGATAACTTCGTAACCGGTATCATCTTCGATAACCGACCCGCGAATCGTTCCCTTCTGCGCCATAGCGGTCAGGGAAGTGAGCAGGAAAAAACTAAGTAAGAGGTATCGCATAAGAGTAAGAGGGTTGAAAATCGCATAAATACGAAACAGACTTACGAAGCCTACCCGGTTTGGTAAGTCTGTTTCTGTTTGGAATCAGAAAGACTTAAATAGTCTGTATGTCAATATCTTATGGTTTAAAGACCGTCCAGGCCACCTACCTGAGCCGCCCATGTCCAGCCAAATACCGTAGCGTCTGCCTGCGGCGAACCACCTGCCGTAACGCCTTCGGTGTTGCCATTCTCGACGAAGTTAGCTAAGTCGGCTGCGGGTACGTCAAGCTGAATATCTTCCAGGATCACGCCTCCGCCCGCTTTAGCCGGATCGTTGATCTGCTGTCCGTCGGCAATATCAGATGTATAGAAAATATTGCGCAGCGTAACGATAGAGTTATCATCGAAGTTGATGAGGTCTTCCGAAACGCGCCCGTTTGCCGAAGCGACTACCGTACCGTTCTGGATAATGTGTCCATCCTCGAATGATCCTTCTGGGCCGTCGAGTTCAAAGCAGTGTCCGGTCGGGGTTACGATGA
>CAZNAK010000194.1:0-5306 GCA_964570645.1 uncultured Cytophagales bacterium
TGATCCGCCCCTCTGAGTCAGCATATAGGATGCGAGCCTGTGAGCCGACAACAAGTTTGTTTTCCTTCGCATTCTCTATCCATGTAATGTTATCCTGCATTTGAAGGCGGATTTCTTCGGGTGCAGTTGCTATGATCTCTTCCAAAACGCTTTTGGCAATCGCATCTGTTTTATCTAAGTCTTCGGGATTCCCCGACGCGCACACCCAACGGAACGGGCCAAACCCATAATCAAAACACATCGGACCCAGAATATCCTGTACATAAGACGGGTAGCGGAACTGCGTCTCTGTTTGCCCCTTCACGTCCGCTCCTGCGCGGGAGGCTTCCAACAAAAAGGCATTTCCGTAGTCGAAAAAATACGTTCCTTTTGCGGTATGCCGATTCACCGCCCCGGCATGCCGACGAAGCGTTTCCTGTACCTTCTCGCGGAATCGTTCGGGATCCTTTCGGAGGAGTGCGTTAGCGGCTTCATAGCTCATACCCACAGGGTAGTAACCGCCTGTCCACGGAATGTGCAAAGACGTTTGATCCGAGCCTACGTGTACAAAGATATTTTCCGTATCAAAGCGTTCCCACACCTCAACGATGTTTCCGATAAAGGCAATCGAAACCGTTTCCTCTGCCTTTTGCGCTTCCTTAACTCTTACCACAAGTGCATCCATATTATCTACCAGCACATCTACCCAGCCTTGTTCGTAGCGTTTGGTTGCTGCTTTGGGGTTTACTTCAGCACAAACCGTGATACAACCCGCCATATTTCCCGCTTTGGGTTGTGCCCCACTCATACCACCGAGTCCTGCGGTAAGGAAAATTTTTCCTTTTGGCGTGTCACCTTTCGAGAGCATTTTCCGGAAGGCGTTCATGACCGTTATTGTTGTACCATGAACAATCCCCTGTGGGCCAATATACATGTACGATCCTGCTGTCATCTGTCCGTACTGCGTTACTCCTAGCGCATTGAAACGCTCCCAGTCATCGGGTTTAGAGTAGTTCGGAATCATCATTCCGTTGGTCACTACTACACGCGGCACTTCTTTGGAGGACGGAAAAAGCCCCATCGGATGTCCCGAAAACATATGTAATGTTTGTGTATCGCTCATTTCGGAGAGGTACTTCATGGTTAGGCGGTACTGTGCCCAATTCTGAAAGACGGCTCCATTCCCGCCGTAAGTGATGAGTTCTTCGGGGTGTTGTGCCACAGCAGGGTCAAGGTTATTCTGGATCATCAGCATGATCGCTGCTGCCTGCCTTGACTTTGCGGGGTAGTCTTTGATTGAACGTGCAAAAATAGGATGTTCAGGCTTGAAACGGTACATATAAATTCGTCCAAACTCCTGCAACTCTGCCGCAAACTCAGGGGCGAGTTCGGCGTGCCAGGCCTTCGGAAAATATCGTAACGCATTGCGGAGGGCGAGCTGCTTTTCGGATTTATTAAGAATATCCTTGCGTTTGGGTGCGCGATTACCCCCTTTGGGATAAGGACGTGGTGCGGGTAACTCCTCAGGAATACCCTGACGGATTTCATCCTGAAAGCTCAAGGTGGTTTCGGTGTAGAACATAGGTTAGCGGATGTTTTTTGTTGATGGATATAGAAAAAGTCGTGTGGAAAGCAATAGTTTTATATCGTTACACAACCACCTATCACACTCCTTTACGCTAGTTAAATGTTGCCCTCCTGACCTAAAGATGTCAGTCGCACTACGTTTTCCCTCAAGCACATCAGGCTGCGATAGCTGGTCTTACTTTTTAGAGCGGTAACTCACTTCTACTTCTTTCTGCGCTTAAAAATCAACAACGGTGTATTGGTGCGGAAAGCTACCTCACGGGTTTTACCGTGATCAAAGAGTCGCTCAAAGAAGTTACGCTCATGGGTGAGCATCACCAAAAGGTCAATGTCGCGGTTTTCGAGGCAGGTGTCTAGCTCTTCGTCAAAAGACTTGGTCGAGCTAATGATCTCAAAGTTTACGTTATCATCCTCGAAGCGATCGCGCAAGACTTTAATTTTATCTTGTGCTTTGTACAAGTCCTCTACATCCGTACTAATGTGTAAACAGTTTACTTTAGCTGAGAAACGTGCAGCTAGTTCCGTGACCAATTCTAGCGTTTCGGCATCGCGAGAATCGAACTCTGTGGCGTAGGTGATTTTTTGAAACGGCTTTATCACTGTTGCCTCAGGAATGACTAATAAAGGGCAGCTTACCTTATTCATTACCTCAGTGGTTACGCTTCCGAACATCACTTTTTCGAGTCCAGAAGCCCCCTGCGTCCCCATGACAATCAGAAACGGCTTGACTTTCTTGGTCCAATCCGCAATCGCATCAGAAGGGGTATCTTTTTCGATAACATAATCCAGCGAAAACGGCGCACTTTTGCTTTGATGCTTGGCTACTAAGCCTGCAAGTTTTTCTTCGGCTTGCTGTGTCTGCTTGTTAATGCTCAAATCGTAAAAATGTTGGTTTGAACCGGGCGGAATATGCGGGACAACCGCATGGGCTAAAACAATTTCGGACTGCGTTCGCTCGGCAATAATAACGGCATACTCAAGCGCGCGTTCGGCGAAATCAGAGAAGTCAACGGGAACAAGAATTTTTTCCATGGAAATATTTTTTTGATCAAATACGGGTTTGAGTGCTTGAAGATACGTAAAATACTCGAATTACGGTATATTTACCTTATGGAACCTACGGATATGACCTATTACGGCTACGACCGCCAGCTTATGCAGGCAGTTTCAAACCCGCGTAACATTGCGCTCATTGGAGCTACAGAACGCGAGGGGGCAATCGGGCAAGTGTTGACCAGAAATTTACTCCGTTCCAATTATGATGGAGGTGTATTTTTTGTTAATCCAAACCGTAAAACCATCGGCAAGCATACCTGCTACAAACGGGTGACAGACATCGAAGCTCCGATTGATCTTGTGCTCGTGGCCACGCCTGTACATACAGTCAAGCAGGTGATCCGCGACTGCATTAAGGTAGGCGTAAAAGGTGCGGTGATGTTTTCGGAGGGCTTTGCCGAGCAAGGCATTGAGCAGGCGAGTCATCGTTTGCAGCTACTCGAAGAGGCGCGAAAAGGCAAGCTGAGAGTACTGGGTCCCAACTCGGTGGGTTTCATGAATCCAAGGCTTGGGCTCAACGTCTCGCTTCGCAGTGAGCTTCCTATGAGAGGAAATATCGGATTTTTGTGTCAGAGTGGAGGGCTGGGGATGGGAATGTTGGATATGAGCGCGACCGAAAAAATTGGCTTTAGTGCTTTTATTTCTGTTGGGATGATGGATGATCTCGAATGGAGTGATATGATCCACTTTCTGGGCGATAACCCATTTACTAAACTTCTGATTTTACATCTGGAGAGCGTTCAAGACCCACGACGGTTCATCTCAGCCGCCCGTGAGGTCGGCTACCAGAAACCCATTATTGCCCTGCGAGGAAAGAAATGGAACGGTAGTCAAACCCCCGCATTTCGGGCGATGTTTAGACGCTCTGGGGTACTTGAGGTAGAAAATGTGGCGCAACTTTTCTCGATTGCAGGAGCACTATCAAAGCAACCGCCCTCACGGGGAAAACGCCTAGCTATTGTGACCAACTCAGGCGGGCTGGCTACCCTAGCTACGGATGCACTACGAGACGGCGGTGGTAAACTCGCCACATTCAGCGAGCAAACGCGGGAAACCCTGCATGAGAAGCTACCCGCAGGATGGAATAGAAACGGTATCGTAGATTTACAAAACCGCGCCACGCCCCAAAACTACGCCCTTAGCGTAGAAACTCTTGCCGAAGACAAAGGAAATGACGGAATTTTGGTCATCTACACGCCGCAAGCTATCGTTAATGCCACGCAGGTAGCCGGAAAACTAAAGACATTTGCAACGCTCAAGAAAAAACCTCTTTTAACGTGTTTTTTGGGCGGAAAGGGACTTTCTGCAGCCATAAGTATCCTGAATGAAGCGCAAATCCCTACGCTACCCTACCCCGATACGGCAGCAAAGATTTTTAATTACCTCTGGAAATATGCGGACAACCTCAAAACGATCTACCAGACACCACGCATGACCAATAAAACGGTGGGTCTGGCAGAAAAAGAGGAGGTATCCGCGTACATCAATCTCCTGACTCATAACGAAAAGACAGATTTAACACGTTTAGAAATTGAAAAAATTTTTACCACCTATCATCTGCCCGAGTTTCAGGAAGCAGTAATTCCCGCCGGTCCCGATGACCTTCACTTTGAGGTGCAACTAGGTTCGTATGTGGATGCACAGTTCGGGCCATTGGTATTTGCCGGACGCGGTGGTGCGCTGGGCGTTCGGCAGGAGGATTATGCCGTTGGGTTACCCCCCCTAAACACGAACTTGGCCTTACGAATGCTCGAACAAACCGATATTTTTCGTACCATGGTGAAGACAAACCTGCCCTCGGCGGTGATTGATGAGCTGGAAGAAGTATTAGTAAAACTCAGTCATTTGGTAGCCGAGCAACGTCGGATCAAGAGTATTCGGGTTCCTTCCCTTTGGGTAACCCCTGACGGAATTTACTTTAATCAAGCCAAGCTTGAACTTTATCCGAAAGACGTTGAAGAGGAAGACTTGATTCCGCTTGCCATTCGTCCTTACCCCATAGAATACGAGCGTGTCTGGAAGCTCCGAGATGGTCAGATTACACAGGTGCGTCCCATTCGCCCCGAGGACGAGCCACTTTTGGTCAAATTCCATGAGTCCTTATCAAACCAGACGGTATATTTTCGATATTTTCACTCCATTAGCTTCAATCAGCGGATAGCCCATGAGCGACTGGCCCGTATTTGTTTTATTGATTACGACCAAGAGATGGCCTTAGTCGTGGAACAGGCCGACAGTCGTCGTATCGTAGGAGCCGGCCGGCTCCGTAAGCTATCAGGAACACGCGATGGAGAGTTTGCCGTGATCCTCAGTGACGACTACCAGCGTACGGGTTTGGGTACACGATTGTTAAAAATGCTACTCGAAGTCGGGCGAGACGAGAACCTAGCGCACCTCCGTGCTGATATCCTCCCCGAAAACATAGGTATGCGGAAAGTCTCCGAAAAGCTGGGCTTTAAGGTACATTTTGATGTAGATGAAGGAGTATTAAAGGCGGTTTATACCTACGGATGATACCTCTATCTCATCACCTGCGTGTACGTTGTTGAGGCTATAATTGCTTTTAGGTTAGAAAAAGTTTATTTTGCATTAACAATAATCACTACACATAATCATGAGGAAAAATCGTATTGCATTCATTCTTTTATTACTTGGACTTCTTACTACGATTGGGGTACAAGCAC
>CAZNAK010000195.1:0-5298 GCA_964570645.1 uncultured Cytophagales bacterium
CATTGATAAGAAAAAGAAAGGTGTAAATAGAGTCTCCAATTCGGATACTTAACTGGAGATTACGGGGCTTTTGCCCAAAAAGTCGAATTGCGGGTACCATAAGTTTTGTAGTTATCTCGTGAAGTATTTTTGTATGTGTTATGAACTCACGCTACCATGAGCCATTAATTACGTTGCCGGTGATGCTCTCACTACGATTAGCTTTCCGACAAGGAGGTTGATACAATGCACCTGAGAGTTTAGTGTTTTTAGTGGGGCTGCCTGCTGATTCGGATTTTCAGGCATTAACAAGAGCCTAGCCTGTCTTTCGGGTAGTTCTTTGATGCAGTTGTAGCGTATGTAGAGGAGTCGTCCAAGTTTTTGTAAGCGTTCCAGCATGAGTGATTAACGGTTTAGTGATTGAATTTGTAGCAAAGATAGATTTTTTATCTTTATAATGCTAATAAAATAATCAAGTATTTATCCTTCGATCATTTTTGTAGCAATCCAGGATTCCGTAAGTTTATGTATCTTTGGTATTTAAATAAACCGTTTTGTACTCGAAGGCTGTGTTGCGCTTTTTTCATCGAACCTGGCTCTTTTTAGCTATCCTCAGTTTTGGAAGTGCTTTTATACCTCCCAAATCGCTTTTGCTGGCAGGTGCATGGACGTTTACGATCCCGATATTCGGGGTAGGACTGCTGGTATTTCTGTTGGTTTACGCCCTAAGAAAGGAGAAACGCCCCTTAGTTTACACTTTCTTTGTCTTTCTACTGGGTACGCCTTACTGGTTAGCGACGGTAAACTTTAGTCTTCCTGCTGATGTGTCTGAAGAAGACCTAAAAGCCCTAAGCTACAATGTGCGTTATTTCTCCTCGATAGATCACTTACGCTTTGAGTCAACGCGCCGCGAAGCCTTTCTAACGTTTGTTCAGGGCGAGCAACCCGACCTGATTTGTTTGCAGGAGTTCTATGATCCTAACCGATGGCTTTCTAAGCAGCTACATAAAGAGGGTTATACAGAACAAAAGTTTCTATGGATACGCCGAGGGCATGGATTGGCTATTTTTTCACGGTTTCCTGTGACGGCGTATCAGGCAATGGCTTTTGACAATTCACCACAAAATGGCTTTCAGCAGGTGGATGTTCGCTCTAAGAGGGGAAAACTATTACGCCTAACTAATGTACACCTTGAGTCGTTTCGGCTTTCGGGTTTTGGTAGCATGCACCTCGAGAAAGTTGTGGACTTAGTATTTGTCTTAGGTCAAGGCATGATACGTCAAGGAGAGCAGGTAGAATGGCTTCTATCCAAAAACAAATCCAAAGCAATACCTATTTTAATCTGTGGAGACTATAATTCAACACCTTATAGCTACGTTTATCAAAGGCTGCGGGGGGAGCTACAAAGTGCCTTTGAAGAAAAAGGGAACGGTTTTGGGATCACCTACCGGGGAAAGCTGCCATTCTTGCGAATAGATCATCATTTTTACAGTGAGCAGCTAACATTACACGCATTTCGTGTCGCTTCTGAGGTACAAATCAGTGATCATCTTCCGCTTATTGGCGTGTATCGATTATGAAAAAACGGTATGTACATCTTGCTATTTTGGCTATCCTTCTTTTTTGGGGATGTCAGTGTGGCGATGTACGCGGACAGCAACTTTTGCAAGTAATTGATACTAACTTAAAGCGCGCACAGGGGTGGTTAGACCGTAATCCACGTATTGCTCAAGAAACGGCTCAAGATATGTACCAGCGTTCCCAGATTGAGGGTTACGTCAAGGGGGAGATCAAAAGCTTACGTATCTGGGGACGTGCTTGTTCGAGGCAAGACAATCTCAAGCAAGCCGTCAGTATGCTCAAAAAAAGTTTAAAGCTTGCCCAAAAAGATGGTGAGGAAGAAGAGGTCGCCAAGACACAGTTGCACCTAATGAATGTATATCGAAAGCTCGAAGAGTATGATACAGCCTTGATCATCGGGAAAAAAGCACTTCAGTATTTTGAATTGAATGAGAGTAAAACCCTCACCATAGAAACACTCGATGGGATTGCACGGGTTTACTCAGACCAAGGAAACCTGAATCTCGCTTTACTTATCAATAAACGAGTACTTGGGCAGAGTTTGCAACAAAGGGATACTTTTCTCATGGCAGCGTCATATAATGATCTGGGTGAACTTTATATTCAGCAGAAAGAGTATCGTTGGGCGGAGCAGAAACTTCAACAAGCAAAACAGCTCTATGAAGCTAAAAACAGTCGGCAAGGGATACTGGATGTTATACTTAATCAGGTTACGCTATTTCTTGCTGAGCAAAAAAATGAACAAGCGTTTGCCGCACTAGAAAGTATCAGGACACTCAAAATATTGCATTATTCTCCCATCGGGCGATCTCGTATCTTTGACCAGTACGCAGAAGTTTTTAGGCGACAAGGCAACTACGCAGAGGCCTTACGCTATTTTGAGTTAGCACAAGCGATCAGGGATAGCCTAAACTACGCCGAACAGCGCAGACAGGTACAGGAATTGGAGGTGCACTATCAGGCGCGCAATAAAGAGGAGCAGGTAAGAAGGCTTCTTGCAGAGCAAAAAATGCACGAAGAGGAAAACACACAAAAAGGATATTTGCTGGCAGTGATGGTATTTCTGCTAGTGTTTATGAGTGCTACGGCACTGATCTTTTTGCAAAATAGCAGACGACGCTCTCGCCTTAACGCGGAACTCAGGCAACGCAAAGAGGAAATCGAGCGTCAAAATGAACAGCTTTATGACCTTAATGCCGAGAAAGACGGGCTAATCAGTATTGTGGCACACGACCTCAAAGCTCCACTCAATAAGGTGGATGGGTTTGCTCAACTTATCCCTCTTGTGGGTGATATGAACAATGAACAAGCGAGTTACCTCGAAAAAATCAACCGAGCGACCACCAACGGACGGCGGCTAATTCGTGATTTACTGGATATTCTTACTACTGAAAACATGGGTTCTAGCACAGAGGCAAGTCAGTTTATTTTATCAAAAGTGGTCAAACTTAGCCTTGAAGGATTCGTTGAACGCGCAAAGCAAAAGAACATCAAGCTGGCCTACCATTATGATCACGACGATGAGCTTGTCGTTACAGACCGCTCGTTTTTAGAACGAATACTGGATAACTTAGTCTCTAACGCGATTAAATTTTCGGAACGCAATACCCAGATCGAAGTACGAACGACACTCGACAAGGAAATATTTTGCCTTGAAGTCCATGACCAAGGACCGGGAATTAGTCAGGAAGACCAAAAGATGATGTTCCGAAAGTTTCAACGACTTTCGGCGAAACCTACGGGTGGAGAAGCCTCTACGGGTCTAGGACTCTCTATTATTAAGGCACTTGTAGAACGTCTCCACGGACGCATCGAGGTGGACTCAACGCTTGGGGAGGGTACGCGATTCTCAGTTTTTTTACCCCGAGAGCTAAAGCAGTAGTCGAGGCACAGCGCGAAGCTAGTTTAGCTATTCCCAAACACCTTCAACACCTGCTCCCGCAATGGCGAAGGCTCGCACGCTTGTACGATGACCTTTCCAATAGCCTCAGGTGTGACCCAGTCCGAAAAGTTAGCATCGGGCATAGCCTCTCTATTGGCTTCGGTGTCAATAATGCTTGGAGCGATAACAACGGCTTGCGTCTGTGAGTCCTTCCCGGTCTGGTTGAGGAGTTCAGCCAGATGGAAAACCATACCTTTGGAAAGAGTATAGGCCATCAAGCCCGCGCCCGCTTCAGGATCGAGGGCGGGTTTGGCTCCGATTAGTACCACCTTCCCGCTTTCGGCTTTTTCGAGACGAGACCAAAAGGCACGTGCCATATGATAAGCTGAAAAAACATTAAGGCGGATCATTTTTTCGAGATCAGCAGCAGTCGTATCTGCAAGTCCACCCATGGCGAAGCCTCCCACGATCAGTACTAATGCCTCTACGGCTTCTTCACTTTCCTGGGCAAATTCCTGCACGGTGGCTTCATCTAGCACGTCGAGTGGCTGAACGGACTGCACGCCAAGCTCTTCAAGCTGAATGATTTGTTCGTCTTCTCCAGGTTGGGTACATCCTGTAACGTGGTAGTTGGCGGCCAAAAATTGGCGGGTGACGGCAGTGCCCAGTCCACCCGCAGCTCCTGTGATGATAGCGTGTTTTTTCATGACAACGAAGTTACAGAAATCTTTTGTAATCCCTTTATTTTCACCCTTTGCCGCCTTCTAGTGCGCTTCTAGCCAGTCTTGCCCCGTGCCTGCTTCGACTTCTAAGGGGACAGATTTGAGCGTGAGGGCGTTTTTCATTTTCTCAGGAATCTGGGTTTGAAGCAGTTCTAGCTCCTCCCGATGTACCTCGAAGACCAGCTCATCGTGTACCTGCATAATCATCTGCGACTTGAGTTTTTCAGCTTGCATCCACTCCTGAATTTGGATCATGGCGACTTTGATAATATCCGCTGCGCTCCCCTGAATCGGCGCGTTAATAGCGTTACGCTCGGCATAGCCACGTTGGGTAGCGTTGCGAGAGTTAATATCACGGAGGTAGCGTCGTCGCCCCAAGATTGTCTCGACATACTCTTGTTCCCTAGCTTGGGCAACGATGTCATCCATATACTTTTTGATGGCAGGAAATTCCTCAAAATATGAGCGAATAAGTGCGCCTGCCTCCTTGCGCGAAAGGTCGGTTTGCTGGGAAAGTCCGAAGGCGGAAACCCCGTAAATGATGCCAAAATTCGCCGTTTTCGCTTGCCGACGCATATCCGCGCTCACTTCTTCGGGGGCAACTTGGTAGAGTTTTGCCGCCGTAGATCGGTGAATATCTCTACCGCTTTTAAAGGCATCCACCATCACCTCATCATCGCTAAAATCTGCCATGATCCGCAGTTCAATCTGGGAGTAGTCGGCTGCAAGAATAAGAAAGTCGTCATTTCGGGGAACAAACGACTGTCGGATTTTACGTCCCCGTTTTGTCCGAATGGGGATATTTTGGAGGTTGGGATTATCCGAGCTTAGCCGTCCCGTAGCAGCTACTGCCTGACGATACGAAGTGTGGATCCGTTGATCTTTGGCGTTGATAAACTTAGGTAGGGCTTCTACGTAAGTGGAACGTAATTTTTGTAACTGCCTGTACTCGAGCACTTCCGAGACGATAGGGTGCTTATCCGTGAGCCGTTCGAGTACCTGCTCATTCGTCTTGTATTGCTTGGTTTTGGAAGTACGTTTGGCCTTAGAGTCAAGTTTGAGTTTGTCGAAGAGAATATCCCCAAGTTGCTTAGGTGACTGAATGTTAAACTCCTCTTCGGCGTGTTCGTAGAT
>CAZNAK010000196.1:0-5280 GCA_964570645.1 uncultured Cytophagales bacterium
CGGTCTGAAAGCTACAAAGTACCAATCGCTCAGAAATATCAGTCCCTCGTTCCTACGAAAAATAAAGAAAAGCAAATTGCGGGGTATCCAGATTTGTTTGAAGCCTACCATACTAAGCTCCGAACAGGAAGCGGAGAAAGCAAACCTTCTTATCCGAGCAATTACTTGATGGAAGAGCTTCGTAAGGCACGTGCGCGAAATACCATCAGAACGGAGGAGTTTAACTTTCAGGAGCGCGGCCCGTCTAACGTTGCCGGGCGTGTGCGTGGTCTTATCACGGACCCTGAAGACCCTGAAAATATCTGGTACGCTGCCTCCGTGAGTGGCGGCATCTGGAAAACAGAGAATGCGGGAGCTTCGTGGCGTAACCTCACCCCTGAACTTCCTAATTTGGCCTTTACGTGGTTGGCAAGTCCTGCCGCCGATCCAAACATCATTTATGCCACAACGGGCGAAGAGGTGTTTTTTAATCTTGGCGCGGTAACGGGAGCAGGCGTTTTCAAGTCCACAGACCGGGGCGAAACCTGGACGCAGCTTCCTTCAACCCTCGAAAATAGGTATCTGACCAATTCAGCGCGTATTATTGTCAACCCTGATGATCCAGACGAAGTCTTAATGGTCGGTTATAATATCGACAACGATGCTTCTGGGATTTACAGAAGTATTGATGGCGGTCAAACTTGGGTAGAAACCTATCACATAGAGAATGGGACGTTGCAACAAATTATCGCCGCTTCGACAGATTTTTCTATTCAGTATGCCACGATTAGAGGACAAGGAGTGATCAAATCCATTGATGGCGGACTGACGTGGTTCGATGTCAATAGTGGGCTAAACATCACGGGACGCATTGAACTCGGGATCGGGACAAACCCTGACCTTGTTTATGCTTCCATTGACGGAAATACAAGTACCTTATTCCGAACCTCGGACGGAGGAGCCAGCTGGCAGCGGTTGATTGATAATACGCCAGAAAATACAGTTGATCTTTTGGACGGGCAAGGTTGGTACGATAACATCGTACTGGTTCATCCTTTCAACGATGACATTGCTTATGTAGGCGGAGTTGGACAGTGGCGTGTCGAGGTTTTGGGCGAAGCATTGACTGCGGGTAACCTAAATCGTGACATAGACGTTGTTAGTGATCCGCGTGACGAGCGAGGGGGCAAAAATATCAACGTTCATGCCGATCACCACAATATGGTTTTGATACCAGGCGAAGGCGAGGAGTTTAGAATTTTAAATGCTAACGATGGCGGAATCTACATTTCTAAATCTTCCACGAATCCAGGACTTCGTAATGGAGATTGGGAGGCACGAAATACGGCACTCAATATTACTCAATTTTATGGGGCAGCCAAGCGTCCGGGTTTTGATCAGTACCTAGGCGGAACACAGGATAACGGTGCGCTGCTTATGCAGGCGGGGGCAGTACCCGATCAGACGGCGGCTTACAACCAGCTTCCGAGCGGGGATGGCTTTGAGGTACTCTGGCATCCTGACGGTGAGCAATTTCTGTTTACCTCACAGTTCAACTTTATTCTCAAGAGTACCAATCCAGCAGGAGAAAACTCCTCTCTTTCGGCAAATGGTTTCGAGGGAGACGATCCATTTGTGACCCGTCTGGCAGGTTCTGACTTTGAGCCTGACCTTGTTTTTGCGATTAGCGAACCGGGCGTTTGGAAGAGTACAGACTTCGGCGACTCGTGGGAATTAACCAGAATCCCGGGAGCAGAATTGGACTTTGGGGATGTGGAAATCTCAGACGCAGACCCACAGATTATCTGGGCGGCAAGTGCGATGACCGACGAGCGCGGTGTACACGTCTCACGCGATGGTGGGAGGAGCTTTAGAAGAACCAACCGATTTGCGGACATTGGAAGAGTGGGTGGAATTTATACGCACCCCTTCGACGAAAGAACCGCTTTTGTGCTCTTTGGTGCTAACAATCGCCCTAAAGTCCTACGTACTCAGGACTTTGGTAGTACTTGGGAGGATCTCTCAGCCGAAGGCTCAGGCTTTCCAAATGTAGCCGCTTATGCTTTGCAGGTCATGCCACACGCGCCCAACATGATCTGGGTAGGAACGGAAATTGGCATTTTTCAGTCTGTGGATACGGGGCAGACTTGGAATTTGATTGACGAGTTTCCTAAAGTTTCTGTCTGGGATTTCGAGATTCGGGACGATCAAGTGGTAATTTCCACCTACGGACGCGGCATCTGGACGGCAACAATTCCAGAGCTTTTGGATGCCCCAAAGGCAACTCCAGACCTTGCGCCTCGTATTCTGACGCTTCGTCAGCAGGCAACAGAATCCGAAAACCCTAATGTAAGCCTCAGTTTTGCTTTGCGTGGCTCGTATGAGCAAACCGAGATTTTGGTTAATGGCAGTGTTTACGAAGCCCTTCCCGCCAACACAGAACGAGATACGCTCGAACGCCTCATTGAACTCAGTCCGAACACGGAAACAGTAACGCTTTCGGCTATTTCATACATTGACGGTACTCCATATTATTCTAACGAAAAAACGGTTACGATAACAGATATTCAGCCTGTCGTAGCCGCTTACGGAAACAACTTTAATAATTCCGTAACCGCTGCTAGAGACTTTACCCTGACGGTCACTTCACCAGTAAGTACGCTGCCGCAGCTAAATTTTGAAGTAGGCAGGGTTGATGGTTTTAGTTCGCCGCTCTTACATACCGATAACCCCTACGCCAATGGACAAGACGTAGGACAGCCTGAGCTGAATTATATGGCTACGCTCAATGTGCCTATTATCGTCTCGGGAGAAAATCCTTGGGTGATTTTTGATAATGTTGCCTTGGTAGAAAAGCGCGAGCCGGGCACGAGTTTTGGCGATTCAGAGTTTTGGGATTATGTCGTCGTAGAAGGTTCGCAGGATTTGGAGACTTGGACTCCGATTGCCAACGGATATGATGCTGGCGACGATGAGGCTTGGAGTGCGGCCTTGGATAGTAACACCCCGGGTTCTTCAAGTTTGTTTCGTCGTGAACGTTTCAATTTACTAAGCACCTTTGAAGCGGGCGAAGTGGTATTTTTGCGTTTTCGCCTCTTTTCAGACCAATTCCAGAATGGCTGGGGCTGGGCGATTGATAACCTCAGCATTCAGGAGGAAGTCGAACCGACAGGTTTGGAAGAATACGTGAACGAGACAGAGATCGTGTTGTTTCCTAACCCAAGTTTAGGCTCTTTCCGTCTGAACGTGAATTTCCATATGCTACCTGAAGAGATGACGGTTTGGGTGAGTGATATTTCAGGGCGTGTGGTGGAGCAAAAACGTATTTCTCCTTCCACAAAACCGTTCAGCCAAGTCTTCGACCTTACGGGACAAAGCAGTGGTGTATATTTTGTTTCTCTGGAGATCAATGGCGCAAAAACGACGAAGCGCGTCATTTTAGAGTAAAAAATGAATAGTTTCCTTTAGCTGTGTTGGTGTTGCTTTGTTAGGACACCAACGCAGGTGGGAAACGACAATAACAGCTGATGAAAAAGTAGGCACAAGGATGTTTCACAATCCTTTCGCCAAATATCACCTTTGTATGCTTCGACCAAGCGGGTGGAGTTACACCAAGAGCAAATACAACGATTTTATGTAGCGGAATTTGTACTTGAGCCGGCAAGAAGTTAAACTTATAACAACTTTTCGCCGTTGTTGGTATCCTCACCAATAACCTTGTGCTGCAAGCTCCGTCTTTACAGTGTCTCCCGCAAGGTACGCTGAAACCTATACCTCTTCGAGAGACACGGCGAAAACTCTAGTATTTCTGTATTTTTGTGGATATACAACCTTCGTCTAACCCATATCCCTTTATGCCAACGATCACAAACGATGCGATTATACTCGGACTGCTTTTAGCCATTCTTGCCTTTGTTTTTGTAACATCTCAAAGCAGTCATCCATTCTGGAAAGGACTTTATCGTTATGTTCCTGCCTTGCTATTATGTTACTTTTTGCCTGCTCTTTTGCGTTGGCCGCTCGGTTTGGTTTCGGGCGAGGACTCCCAGCTTTACTTTGTTGCGAGTCGTTACTTGCTGCCTGCAAGTTTGGTGTTTTTCTGTCTCAGCATTGATTTAAAAGGGATTTTTGGATTGGGTCAAAAGGCATTGATTATGTTTTTTACTGCGACGCTAGGCATCGTCATCGGTGGGCCGATTTCTTTGTTCATTGTCTTGAAGTTTTTCCCCTCATGGATTCCTGCCGACCCAGATCAGGTTTGGCGTGGATTGACGACCGTTGCGGGAAGCTGGATCGGCGGTGGGGCAAACCAAACGGCGATGAAAGAAATCTTTGAAGTTTCGGAAACTCTATTCTCTTCCATGATCGTCGTGGATATCATTTGCGCCAATATCTGGATGGGATTTTTGCTTTACGGCGCGGACATCACCAAAAAGGTAGATCGTTGGCTCAAAGCGGATACCTCTGCTATCGTTAATTTACAGAAGAGCGTTGCCAACTACCGTAAAAGCCTCACCCGTATCCCTACGACCAAAGACGCAATGGTACTGATGGCGGTAGGTTTTGGCGGAACGGCACTCGCACATTTTGGCGCAGATTTAATCTTGCCCATTATGTTGGAGTACAAAGAGACCCTTGCTTCTTTTCGTTTGAACTCGCTTTCGTCAGGTTTTTTCTGGCTTATTGTCATCGCCACAACGGTTGGCGTAGGCTTGAGTTTTTCACCTTTACGAAAGCTTGAAGGCGTGGGAGCTTCGCGTTGGGGGAGCGTTTTCATCTATGTTTTGGTCGCTACTATCGGCATGAAGATGAACTTAGGCGATGTTTACAAAAATCTGGGTTTGTTTGCCGTGGGGATCATTTGGATGTTAATCCACGTGACCTTACTCATTGTTGTTGCTAAGGTGGTTCGTGCGCCCTTCTTTTTCGTTGCCGTCGGAAGTCAGGCTAATGTAGGCGGTGCGGCTTCTGCGCCTGTCGTAGCATCTGCTTTTAGTCCTTCGCTGGCTCCCGTGGGCGCGTTGATGGCAGTTCTAGGCTATGCCCTCGGGACGTATGGTGCGATCGTATGTGCCTACCTGATGCAATGGGTAGCCGTGTAAGTAAACGTCTGGAAATTTTCGCCTTTGCAGGTGTCGTTTCGCTAGAACACCTGTAAACGTAAGGAGCAGCGTATGGGTTGCTCTCGTCGCCCTTCGTTTCGCTGCGAAAGATCAAGAATGGCGGAAGCCTTAAGTACAGAATCCCAAAGCTAGAATCTTACGCGGCGGATTTTTATGTTAACCATCTTTACGATCTTTC
>CAZNAK010000197.1:0-4794 GCA_964570645.1 uncultured Cytophagales bacterium
TTCTTTTTCTCCAAAAAGAGACCTTTCTAAGCTTAAGTTGACAGCATTGAGCGTCCCGCTGCCCCTTCCGAAACTGAACTTTTCTTGCGTAACGGACGTGATGGAAAAGTCGGCGAGAGTAACGTACTCTTGGGCGCATTGGGTGGAATAGCTTACAAAACAGGCAATTCAAAACTCCGCTTGACCGTTTTTCGTCTCCAAAATGGAGAAAGCCGTGCGGGACAGTTTGACTACGTTGTTCCTCCAGGCGGTGTAGGTGGCTCTGACTTTAAGGGGGCGATCAGCAACCTAGAGTATAAACAGCGTTCACTCACAAATCTCTTTTTGGGAGGAGAACACGTGTTAGGCTCAGGCTGGAAACTAGACTGGCGCGTTTCTCCCACAATTTCTACGCTCGATGATCCAGATATCAGAAGTACTACCTTTGAGCAAAACGAAACCTCAGGAAACTTCTCCACCAACTCAGGACAAACAGGCTTCCCTCAGCGTATCTGGCGCTCGCTCAACGAAGTCAGCTTGGCGGGTAAGTTTGACATTAGTAAAAAGTACACCGTAAGAGGCGAGAACTACATTTGGTTTCGAGTTTGAGTTTCGGAAAATCTTGGACTTCCTCTCGCCGAGCTTAGGAAACTTTGCACTCAACGGAAACTTGACCTTAGTGGAGTCTATCATTGATATGTCAGATGTAGAGTTTGAAGCTCGCAAAAACTTTGACCGCGGCGAGGAAACGATTGACGACACGCGCCAAATGGCTGGACAGGCTCCTTACGTCGTTAATGCAGGACTGAGCTACAATAACTTTGAGACAGGCTTAGATTTCGGATTATTCTACAACGTCAAAGGTCCTACGCTGGAGATTGTAGGAAACGGATTGTATGTGGCGTTCAGCTTAGCCTTGAGCCGTAGTTTTTAATTTTTTACGCTCAAGGCTAGAAGTCGTTTGTAAGGACACAAATAATAGGTTTTGAGCCTGACAAAAGTTAGGAATACAATAAAAAACGCCCTTGCTACTTGCTGGGGCGTTTTTTATTGACTAGACTTCGTACTCATTCAGGACATATTCATTACGCTGATAGTCTGATCACTTGGAATTTAATACTGTGGATTTGTAGAGACGCACTGTTGCGCGTCTAAAACCATAAAAAGATTCACAGCCGTGAATCTTTACATATAAGATTGTTGGAGATCATTTGACTGAACTAAAAGCGTAAAACCAAAAGCGTAGTATGTTTTCTCATCCTCAAAGGAAAAGAGCGTTAAACCAAAAGTAAAACAGCATTCACGTTTTATGGTTTACACTTCCCTTTATCCCGAAAATGTGCTAATATGCTGTTGTAAATTAAGATAACTTTTATGAAACGTGTACTTATCACAGGCGCAGCAGGATTTCTTGGCTCTCACCTCTGCGATCGCTTCCTTAAAGAAGGCTATGAAGTAGTCGGGATGGATAACCTCATCACAGGCGACCTCAAAAACCTCGAGCACCTTTTCCCGCGTAAGGAATTTAGCTTTTATCACCATGATATTAGCAAGTTCGTACACGTTCCAGGGAACCTAGACTATATCCTGCATTTTGCCTCACCGGCCAGCCCTATTGATTACCTCAAAATGCCCATCCAGACCTTGAAAGTGGGGTCTTTGGGAACGCATAACCTACTAGGGTTGGCAAGAGTGAAAAAGGCACGGATTTTAATTGCTTCCACTTCGGAGGTTTATGGGGATCCTTTGGTGCATCCACAACCAGAAGATTATTGGGGAAATGTAAACCCCATCGGGCCGCGTGGCGTTTACGATGAGGCCAAACGTTTTCAGGAAGCAATTACGATGGCTTACCATACCTATCACGGTTTAGAGATCCGCATCGTACGGATTTTTAATACTTACGGCCCACGTATGCGCATCAACGACGGACGCGTGTTACCCGCTTTTTTCTCGCAAGCTATACGCGGTGAAGGACTCACGATATTTGGCGATGGCTCGCAGACGCGCTCATTTTGCTATGTGGATGATTTGGTGGAGGGAATCTATCGGCTTTTGCATAGCAATTACAACCAGCCCGTCAACATTGGAAACCCAGACGAGGTAACGATCAGACAGTTTGCCGAGGAAATTCTCGAATTAGTCGGAAACCCTAAGGCACACCTGATTAATAAACTCCTGCCGCAAGATGACCCCAAGAAACGTCGTCCAAATATCGCAACGGCAAAAGAAGTCCTTGACTGGACTCCTAAAGTAAGTCGTGCCGAAGGTCTTGCCAAAACTATTGGATATTTCCGTGATACGGTCAAAGTTGATTAAGTCTAAGTTGTAACATAAGTTACCGATTTTAGGTTGATACTTTTATGAGTCTTGCATCGTAAATGCTTTCGATACGGGGCTTTTTGGTTTTGACGACTATGGAAAAACAAAAACAGGGGATTGCACTTAAGGCGACTTTACTGATTGTCAGCAGTATGACCGTAATGGCAGGTGCAACGATTGCCCCCGCCTTGCCACAAATCGAAGAATACTTCTCAAACTATCCTGCGGCAGAGTTCCTGATACAACTTATGCTAACGTTACCCAGCTTTTTTATCGCCGTTTTTCTCCCATTTTTGGTAATCTAATTGATCGTTTTGGACGTGAACCTGCCCTTTTAGGCTCACTATTTTTGTATAGCGTTTCAGGAACGGCGGGTTTGTATGTTGATGACCTGTACGCACTTTTGGCAAGCCGGGCAATACTGGGCGTAGCCGTTTCGGGGATTATGACGATTACCAACACCCTTGTTGGAGACTACTTTGATGGTGAGG
Source organism: uncultured Cytophagales bacterium (assembly GCA_964570645.1). GTDB lineage: Bacteria > Bacteroidota > Bacteroidia > Cytophagales > Bernardetiaceae > DAISIL01. The sequence goes on from CAZNAK010000197.1 coordinate 2,793, forward strand.
AACGTAGTAATTTTGTAGGATTCTGAGGCTCTTTTGTTGCCTTTAGTGGAGTGGTCTTTGTCGGGCTGGCGGGCTTCTTTTACGGGAAGGTCAAAAAAATTTTAACCTTCAATACCATTTATGCCATTTGCTTCCTCTTAATAGCACTTTGCTTTTTGACAATTACACGAATAGAAAGTGCATTAGGCTCGCTTATGGGGATGATTTTTGGCGGACTTAGTTTAGGACTAATTTCTCCTGGCCACGCCCTTTGCCTCATGAACACTGCTCCTGACGTACTACGCGGACGTGCCCTAGGGACGTTAGCGACATTTGTATTTATTGGACAGTTTCTTTCTCCTGTTGTAATAAGCCACTTTGTGCGCGACTGGACAGGCTCGATTTCAACTATGTTTTTGATCTATGGCAGTTTCTTAGGCTTGTGTGCTGTGGGTTTTTAGATAAAACGTTTGTGAAAGATGTGACTATTAACTATTTTGTATTCGATAATCAACATAATCAAATATTATGCTCAAGCAGTTACGACGGCTGCTCAAAGATCTATTTGACTTTTCAGAACGAGAGATCAATGGCTTTTTGCTCCTATTGATAGCCATGACAATATATCTGATCATCGCATTTAACTGGAGTAAGTTAAGCCCCTCATCGGAATACGCGATTCCTCCCTCAGAGCAAGCAGAGCTAGATAGCCTTTTGGCAATCATGCAAAAAGTTGAGGTGAAGGAAGAGAAATACAGAAGGCAAAAATATACTGCCGCTAACAAGAAACAGCGGGGCGAGTTCCGTCCCGCGAAAAAGCTCTTTATATTTGATCCTAACACAGTTAGCGTGGAGGAATGGCAAATTCTGGGTGTCCCTGAGTACATTGCTGAACGTATTGATCGCTATCGTCAGAAGGTACGATTCCGCTACAAAACTGACTTAGCGCGAATCTATGACTTTGATGCCAAAAAGTATGAAGAACTCGAACCCTACATTGACTTACCAGAAAAAGTCGCCTACGATAAACGGGAGCGTAAAAAAGAAAAACAGCCTGATAAGAGTCGTGAATTTCGTCCTGCCGAGGCGTTGTTTACCTTTGACCCAAATACCATCACAGAAGAGGGCTGGCTAAAGCTGGGAGTACCTAGCTTTATTGCAAAAAGGATTCAAAATTTCATGGCTAAAGGTGGTGGCTTCCGAAAGCCCGAAGACCTTGCTAAAATTTACGACTTCGACCCAAAAAAATACGAAGAACTAAAACCCTACATCCGTATTGAGACTCCACAAACAGCAGAAAGACCATCCAAACCAAAGAAGGAATATGCTGCACTAGAGCCTTTTGACTTGAACCAAGTAGATACAACTACGCTCAAAAGAGTTCGAGGCATCGGCTCAGGATACGCTAAACGGATCGTAGAAATGCGAAAAAAGTTAGGAGGGTTTCATAGCGTTGAGCAACTCAAAGAACTTTACCGTTTCCCTCCTGAAACTTATAAGCGGCTCGCTACGTTTGCTTTTATAAAAGAGACACCATCTTTACGCAAAATCAATATCAATACCGCAGATATAGAAACCCTAAAGGCACACTTTTACATTCGTTATCACCAGGCACAAGCTATTGTAAACTATCGCAAACAACATGGTATGTTTTCGGGTATTGAAGATTTAAAAAAGATTTACGCACTTAAATCTGATTTTATTAAAAAAATAGCACCTTATTTAACTTTCTAAGCGAATAACTATGGATGTTTATTTACCTTACGATTTACCCGCTTTACTACTTGCCTCCACTCCCGCAGTGGCTATCTTGGGTTGGACAATGGTTCGTGTGACGCAATCTATTTTTGGAAAACCCATGAACCTTTCGCGGAAGCAGAGCCGCCAACTTGTACAAGATTTAAGTCATTTTAAAGACGAAAACACCTACCTTAATGAGCGCATCGAAAATCTTGAAGTGATCATCTCAAGCATTGATCCCGAGTTGCTGGAGTCTTCCATGCGTCTCCAGTCGCCTGAGGTA
>CAZNAK010000197.1:4804-5255 GCA_964570645.1 uncultured Cytophagales bacterium
AAAGCAAACGTGAACAGCCAGCAAACGACAATGAGGACAGTCTAGGCAGAAACGTCAAGAATCTCTTGAATAAAATTGTGAAGAATATTGATCAGGCCATCGACGAAAGTCAGGCAAGGAATACCAAAGGAACAGGAAGAAAATTCAAGTTTTAAGATTTTTTTGCTCCTCAAACAGCTTTATCTTATGTCCATATACCTCTTTTACTCCTTCACGAATACGTCTGGCTCCAATCTCAAGACGCCTCCATATTGTGGCATTGCGGAACTCAACCGCAATATGGAGGGATCGTGATGCCTTTTGAGAGATGTGAGCCGGACTTGACTCCATTCTCGGTCGACTGAAGTTTGCAAGGTTGATTTGGAATCAAAATACTAGGCCCTGTGCAGGCTCCGTTCGACCACGGCTGGCGCACGCTGCTGCTTCTTCACTCGAATTTTTTTTTCAACAT
>CAZNAK010000198.1:0-5254 GCA_964570645.1 uncultured Cytophagales bacterium
TAGCTCCTCACCTGGCTTGACCAAATATGTCTTATAGTTTACCGATGAGCTTGAGGTTTGTGTACCTACCCTCGGCGACTCGTTTAGACCAGTCTCCGTACCTGAGGGAAGATCTTCTTCTAGGGTAAAATCACCCGCATTTGGATTCTCCGTAACCATCTTGGAGGAGGGTGTATCTGTCTCTTGACCTCCAGTAACACGTTTTGGAAGGTTGGCTTGCACCTCTTCACTTTTCCACATTTCTTGCAGTTTTTCGTCTAAGGTCAACTTTTCTATACCATAAAACGGTGCTTTTTCGGGAGCTTCACGGTACTCTGGAGCGACCTTTTTGGGACGTTTACTTTGTAGCCAAAGCACTAGACCTGGCTTCGGAATCTCGTCATCTCTGAGGCGGTTGTATTTATAGATATACTTTTTCTGCATCGCATACTTTTGCGAAACTTCCCAAACGGACTGCCCCTTGGCCAGCGTATGAAAGGGAGTGGGAGCGGCTTTACGCTTTTCCTCAAAGTAATACACCTGCCCTGCCTGCACGGCTGCAGATTCGTCTAGCTCATTGATCTCGGCAAAGTCATCAAACGAGATTTTACCTGCGCTTGAAAGCTCTGTGAGCATGACTTCTTCTGTACCAATGACACCACTCAATCCGTTGATGGTGGCAAAAATGAAGAGTCGTTGCTTCACCTCTTTTTCTTTAATGTCTTCGTATTTCGGATACTCATCTTGGACTTGTTGAGCCAAAAGAGCATTGGCAACTAGCAATCCTCCGAAAAGCAAAAATGATGTAACTGATTTCATAGTTTATCGCTTTTGAATCACAAAAAGCCCATCTCGCAGTGGAAGCAAGATGTGCAGAACCTGTGCCTGTTCTTGATGCACGGTTTGGTTAAATTCCACAAGGGCACGTGTTTTTTTATCCTTGTGCGCGACTGGATCGAGTACCTTTCCACTCCAGAGGACGTTATCAGCCATAATCCAGCCACCTGATTTAAGCTTCGACCATACCAGGCGGTAATAGTTCAAATAGTTTACTTTATCTGCATCAATAAAAACCAAGTCAAAGCTTTCTTTGAGGCTCGGAATGATCTCCATGGCGTGCCCCCAGTGTGTTGTCACGCGGTCTGAAACGGTGTGTAAGTTTTTTTCTACGCGTGTTCGTAACTCCTCGTTTCGCTCAATAGTATGCAGATGTCCGTTTTTGGGTAACACTTCTGCCATCGCAAGGGCAGAATACCCCGTAAATGTCCCAACCTCAAGAACACGTTGGGGTTGCAGCATTTTAACCACTAACTGCAAAAAGGCTCCTTGCAAAGCGCCCGACAGCATTCTGGGCTTTAATACTTCAAGGTGCGTTGTCCTACGGATACGCGCTAGCTCCTCAGACTCCTGTGTGGAGTGAGCGGCTGCGTAATCATGTAGTGCCTCGAAGTCCATACTTATTAAATTGAAAATTATTGTACCTAATGCGAAAATTACACCAAAAAAATGGATTTTTCTAATCTTACAAACATAAAACCTTATCAGATTTAAGGAAATTCTCTGTATTGACATACTTGCCATTTCGTGTAACGTTTAGCTACCCTGACTTTTATGGTGAAAAAAAACACACTGACCATTAGATGAGTAAACGCTAAGGTATTCAAATCTCTGACTGCAAATTGTCCGTTATTGAACACTTTTGTACGTAAAGCGAACACTTACTAATTAGAAAACAGTAATCAACTAGCTATTAGTCAACACTTTAATAGTTTTGGCATATCCTTTGGCTAACAGGTAATCACAACGCTCTTATGCGTTGAAGTATTCATTCTTTTTTACAGGTGGATATGTTTTTAATGTTGGGGCATGAAAAAAGCTGTTCGACTCTGCGGACAGCTTTTTTATTTGTACGCGGCTTCCGCAGTTTTGGTACTCATTGGTAGGCTGAGACCTTTGCTAAATGCTAAGTACGGGCACAGCGTCAAGAAACTCTTTGCGCAACGGTTTGTCCTTGGAAATTACCTCAAAGAACGGCACTTCGGTAATCTCTTCGTTAAGCGTTCCGACCATAACATCCCGTTTTCCCGCCAGAAGTGCATCAACGGCAGCAATTCCAAGCCGACTTCCCAGCAAACGGTCGTGCGCTGTGGGCGATCCACCACGCTGGACATGTCCGAGTACAGTTACACGTAGATCAAAGGTAGGAAGATGCGGTTCGATTGCCTTCACGAATCGGGCAGCGCGTCCCTGTGTGTCCCCTTCTGCGACAACAATAATCAAGGAGGTTTTTCCTCGCTCTACGGCGGCAGTTAAGCTCTTGGCAACCTCTTGAGGATCAGTATCGGGTACAATAACCATCTCTGCCCCTCCGCTAATGCCTGTTTGTAGGGCAATGTATCCAGAGTTACGTCCCATAACTTCAATAAAAAAGGCACGGTGGTGAGAGTCCGCCGTATCGCGAATTTTATCAATGGCATCCAAAGCCGTGTTGACGGCTGTATCGAAACCTAGGGTAAAGTCCGTCCCAAAAATATCATTATCAATCGTTCCTGGAACGCCTACAAACGGTATATCGAACTCCTTCCCAAATACCTGTGCGCCCGTGAAGGTTCCATCGCCACCGATGGCAACAACTCCTTCAATTCGCTCGCTACGGAGGTTTTCAAAGGCTTTTTTACGCCCCTCTGCCGTCCGAAAGTCTTTACTTCGGCTGGACTTAAGAATCGTGCCGCCTCGTTGAATGATGTTACTCATATCGCGTGACTGGAACTGACGGAAATCCCCTTCAATCATTCCTTGAAAGCCACGCATAATACCGACAGCTTCAAGCCCACGAAAGGTTGCGGTACGAACGACAGCTCGAATACAGGCATTCATTCCCGGCGCGTCACCGCCCGAAGTAAAAACGGCTATTTTTTTCATTGTCATATGCGGAATCCGAGGACAAGAATATCGTCAATCTGCTTATGCCCTTTTCCTCCTTTTATCCAAGCGTTAAAGCGATCTTCTAAGATATTAGACTGTTCACTCATTGGTTTTTGGTGCATATCCGTGATCAGCTTCTTGAAGTTACGGCGCAAGAACTTGCGTCCCTCTTTTCCTCCAAATTGATCTTGATACCCATCGGAAAATAAGTAAAAGTGATGTTGCTCACTTTCTTTTAGATTGACTGTATGGGCCGAGTAAGTACGCTCGCGCTTACCTTGTGTACCTCCAATCGGGTGTTTATCTCCTTTGATAATGTTTAGATCCCCTGTTTCGGTGAGGTAATAAAGTGGGTTTTTGGCTCCAGCAAACGAGACAATTTGCTTTTCTTTATCCACCACACAGAGGGCGATGTCCATTCCGTCGTTATTTTTAGATTCATCCTGCTTGAGTGCTTGCCGGATGCCCTCGTTCATGTGTGTGAGAATCTGGGCAGGATCAAGCACCTTCCGTTCTATGATGATCGTATTTAATAAATCGTTACCGATCAGCGACATAAACGCTCCGGGTACACCGTGCCCTGTACAGTCGGCTACAGCGACGACTACTTTATCGTTTATCTCGCGTAACCAATAAAAATCACCACTGACAGGATCGCGAGGCAGGAAATACACAAAAGACTCTGGAAAGCTTTTTCGTATCTCTGCCAGTGAGGGTAGCATGGCAAACTGAATACGTTGGGCGTAATTGATACTACTGCTAACTTTGTTGTAGAGTACCTCTATGGAACGTTTTTGCTCGTCCATTTGCTCATTTCTCTGGCGTAACTGATTGCGTTTTGCCTCAATTTCTTGATTCTTTGCAGCCAGTTCTTCATTTAGTTTTACGCGTGCTTTGTACGCTCGATACAACAAAAATGCGAATCCGAGTGCCAGTAATAAAATTAGACTGACAATAATGGTCGTGCTTTTGAGGATACTTTTATCGCGATTCGTTTTTTCAAGCTCTTTGTTTTGTTGCTCAGCACGTGCGTTTAGACTATCCAGACGGGATATTTGCAAACCTACCTGATCCGTCAGTGAGTCTAGTTCTCTTGTTTTTTGCTTGATCTGCTCTTCTTTTTCCTCTAGCCGCTGCTCTTGTCGGCCAAGCAGGTAGGTCTTTCGGTTAAGCTCTCTGAGGGTAGAATCGCTTTTTTGTTTTTCATCTTTGAGTCCTGACGTTGCATCTTCCTCAAAGAGGTCACGTGCAAGCTCGCGGGCTTCCCGTTCGCGCTCACTGTCCCCAATGTGTGCGTAGGCAGAGGCAAGCTCTTCGTAGGCTTGCTGCTGAACGGTTTTTCTTCCGACCTTTTTACCTAGTTCGAGTGCCTGCTCGAGGTGTTTGACTGCTGGAGTATAATTTTTTGCTCCAGCCGCCGCTTTTCCAGCCCAAAGGTAAGCATCGGCTAATAAGCTCGGATTATTGAGTTGCTCACGGACAGGAATCACCTTTTCTAGGTAAAACTGCGACTTTTTATAATCTTTTGCGTTGTAGTACACCACACCAAGGTCAAAACCAGCATCTGAGACCCGAGTTCTGTTGTTTACTTCTTCAAAAATCACCAACGCTTCTTTTAGTGGAGCGACCGCTTCTGTGTAAGCCCGCCTCTTCCGATAATAATAGTCGCCCAGATCATAAAGTGCCTTCCCTAGCTTTTCTTTATCCGTCGCCTCTCGCGCCTCTCTGACCTCACTTAAAAACCGCTGTTCGGTATTACCTTGGGCCAACAAAGTGCCTGTACTGCTCAAAAGAAATAGTAACAGTAAAACTCGGGGAATATGTATTTGGGTTAGGATAGTTATCATAAGTTTTCCACTGACTTGGCAAAAGTCAATCGGACAAATATACGAACATTTTTAGGAAAAAATACGGTGGACGAGTTAAAGGCTTTACACGGCAAGAATCTGGTTCAGAACTTCGGTTGCTCGGTTAATTCCACGCTCTCTTGTTCCAATGGAACGGCATTTTTGGCGAAGGAGTTCACTATCGGTCAAAGAAATTTGCTTTAGTTGTTCCCAGCCATCTTCAAAGTCTTCAGGTTGGAGACTTTCAAAGACCGCCCCGACTCCCTCCTTTAGTGCTAGGATATCGTCGTCGGCAATCCCGCTGGTGATAATATAGGGCAGCCCGCAGCATAGATAATTCCCCACCTTTACGGGGGTACGATACTTCTGCGAAGGTAAGGGCGGAATGGCGACTAAGCCCCAGTCAGCAGCAGAAATATATTTCGCTACGTTTGGATAAGGTACTTTACCATGAATTAGAAAACTCTCCTCGGGGATTCCTGCCAACTTATAGGCTTCTTGAA
>CAZNAK010000199.1:0-5248 GCA_964570645.1 uncultured Cytophagales bacterium
TTGTACTGTTTCTTGGTCTTTGAGGCTGGCAAAACTAATATCCTCGGCTTGCGCGGACAGAAAGAGTGTCGCTGTAAACGACTTATCAGGGTTGGGCAGTGCAATAAGCATAAATTTCCTGCGCGGCCAAATGTGCAGTGCTTCGGCTTCAAGGGCAAACTCACCCTCGGCGGTAGGCGGGATCGTTAATTCCTTGTAATCGTGTTCAATGTATTCCTGCTTGAAGTTGCAGTGCGGAAGGTACTGCATAGCGCGCCGAACGATGGAGAATGCGCCGTCTGTACCTAATAGTATTTCAGGATGAATCGTTCGTGTTTCAGAATTTGGTTTACGGATGGTCGCGCTCATGTCTCGTAAGTCCAGCCCCGTACACTCGGACTCAAAATGAAAGTTCACGTCGGACAGATCCTTGGCTGCTTCAATCAGGGCAGCGTTAAGTTTTGCACGTGACACCGAAAATATCGCCTGTCCTTCTTTTCCATAAGGTTGGAAGGTAAGGTTTCCATCAATGTCGTGCATCATACGCCCCCGCATGGGTAGGGCAATCGGTTTAACGTGCTCGGCAATTCCCGCCATTCGTAGAGCTTTCCACCCTCTGTCGCTGAGTGCAAGATTGATGGAGCGTCCGCTACTTTCCCAGTTCCGGTAATCGGGACGCTTCTCAAAGATCTCGACTGCATAGCCCTCACGTCCTAGAAAAAGTGCGGTGAGTGCGCCCACAAGTCCGCCCCCAAAGATCGTGATATTTTTCTTTTGTTGTCCTACCATTTTGCTAAAGTGTATATTTTACACTATTAAGTGTTTTGTTCGGTGATTTGTTCTTTTTTGAGCGTGAAATAGCTCATTGCTATTTTTCCGTCTGGCGGAATACTTTACTTTTGATTTATTTTTGGGAGAGCGCGGTAGCTACCTTTTTATAAGGTAATGGTATTTCAAAGATGTGCTGAGGCAAAAAAATCGGTAAAAACCCTTATTTCCCGTATCTTTAAGCGATGGAACTTCAGCAACTTGCTTTTCAGCTTTTTCCCGAACTCCTCCTGACGATATTTTTGGTTGTGGTATTGGGGCTTGAGTTGTTAGGTGGTCTTCGGAATCGTCATGTTGCCTTTGGACTTGCCGCCCTGCTCGTATTGAGTGACTGTTTTTTTGTTTGGCAGGCTCCACTTACCGGGTATTTCTTTTATCAGACGCTTACTCGTGATCTACTTGCCATAGGCTTCCAATACATTTTTGCAGCCTCGGCCTTACTTACGCTGTGGCTTGCATGGGCAGACGAGGAACTTTTTCAGCAAAAACTTAGCGAAGAGCTTAACGCCGCAGGAAAAAAAGATGAGGGCTACGGGGAGTTTATTTTCGTTCTGCTAGCAACGCTGCTCGCCCTTCAACTACTGGCGATGGCCGAGCAGTTAATCCTGATTTTTATCGCTTTGGAGATGGTTGCAATCGGGAGCTACATTTTGGTACATTTTCGCTTCCGCCCGAGTGCTGCCGAAGCCTCCTTTAAATACCTGCTTTTTGGAATGACTAGTAGCGGTATCATGCTTTATGGAATGTCGTGGTGGTACGGACTTTCGGGGGGCGAACTGACGCTTCAAGCCCTGGCCGCATTGCCTTATTCTACGATGGGCTTGATTGCTATTTTGCTAGTTTTTGCGGGATTATTATTCAAACTCTCTGCCGTGCCTTTTCACTTCTGGACCCCTGACGTGTATGAGGGAAGTGCGGCATCGGTAGCAGCGTTCCTCGCTGTGGCAACAAAAGCAGGCGGGTTGGTTGTACTTTGGCGTATTTACGCGCTGTATGTAGCGACTTGGCCCTTCCTGGAGGCTTCCATAGCGGTTATCGCAATTTTTTGTTTTATCCTCGGAAACTCCGTCGCGCTCTGGCAAGAGAACAATAAGCGTTTGTTGGCTTACTCCTCCATTGCGCAAACGGGCTTTTTGCTGATTGCGATTATTGCGGGTAAGACAGACGTATTACTTTTTTATCTCTGGGTGTATTTACTACTCAGCTTTGGAGCTTTCGGCCTGATACAGGGCGCGAAAGCAGAGACGATACGGGATTTTTCGGGTCATGGACGACGACTTCCCGTGTTTGGGGTAACTCTTTTTATCCTGATGATTGGGCTGACGGGGCTTCCTCCTACGGCGGGTTTTACGGCGAAGTTTTGGCTCTTTGCCGCACTCTGGAAGCAGTATGACGATCATTTTATCGTCTTGCTTTTACTTGTCGTAGCGGCACTGAGTGCAGTGGTAAGTCTGTTTTACTATCTAAAAATGCCCTATTTTGCTTTTTTCCGACACACTGCTCGTCCACTACGTATTTCTTCGGGAATCCTACTTCCCGCTACGGGCATTGCTGTGCTAATTATCGCGTTACTATTTGGGTACTGAGCAAAGTGAACTTAATATGAAAAAAGTATTCTAAAATTACGATAATATTACATTTATCCTGTAATTTTGACTGAACCTACTTATAGCTTCTAATGTCTGCTGTCACCCAGCCTAATATTAATCTAAAACTCCAAAAAGAAATTGACGCTTTTTTGGATGTTAACGGGCAACTTTACTTTGACTTTAGCCCCGAGAATCAACAAGTCCGCCTCTCATTGATTACCGAAAACGCGGAACACGGGCAAAGTTTTTTACTGTACTCCCACCTCAGCGAAGGCCACGAAGAAGCTCTCCAAGAGACGCTAGACTTCCTGAAAAATGTGGAAGAAACAGATTTTGTCTTTGAGGTAGATTGGTATTTGAAACGCCGCCCCGAGGAGCTATTTACCTCACACTTTAGGGCAGCTTCTTTATTTGAGGTACTCGAAAAGTGTTATCATAGCGCGAGTCGTGACGAACTCGTCATTATACGCGTCGAACGGCAGCCCCAAAAAGTGAGTTAAGGCACCTTCAAGACCTCTAAGGCTCCTTTGAAATGCTCCAGTGCCTCCTGAAAAGTGGGGTCATTTTCGAGTATAATGGGATAATATCCGTCATTTTTCCATACAATCCGTGCGATGGCTGCTTTCACTGAGTTTTTGATACGCGCTGCGGAACGCTCATAATCCGCTGAACGCTTGGTTACACCGTGGCTTTCGGCAAACGCCCAGAACTGCTCTTCAAGTTCACCCGATAGCTCAAAGCTAGTTTGGAAGTCTTTGAAGCGCTGCTCCTCTAAGGTAGCCCCCGATTGCTGAACATACTGCGCAGCAAACTCCTGAATCACGTTTTTTTGCACCAATGCGCCCACCAAGGGCGAGTAGTCACTTGTATCAGCAGGGATAAATATATCGGGAACGATACCACCGCCACCCAGTACAGTTCTTCCACCCGTAGTCTCGTAGGCATGTTTGCGGTCTAGTTTGCTGCTATCAAGCGCGAAAAATTCCCCGTTTTCGTAGCGTTCATAAACTTCGTTGGCGTAATCGTAGTCTGTGTCGTAAGGCTTTTGAATGCTTCGACCGCTAGGCGTGTAATATCGCGATACTGTCAGGCGTAACTGGGAGCCGTCAGAAAGTAAAATAGGACGTTGTACCAATCCTTTTCCAAACGAACGCCGTCCCACGATCAGGGCACGATCATTATCCTGTAACGCGCCTGCGACAATTTCTGAGGCAGATGCCGATCCCTCGTCGATCAGTACGATCACTTTGCCTTCTTCAAAAAGCCCTTCTTTTTTCGCGTATTCTTTGGCGTTGTTACGATCTATCTTACCCTCGGTATAAACAATGAGTGCGTCGTCTGCCAAAAATTCATCAATGATGGATACGGCTTGCCCCATATATCCGCCCGGATTACTCCGTAAGTCCAGCATGAGTTGCTTGGGTTTGTTGGGCATCAACTGCTTGAGTGCCGCCTGAAACTCCTTGTAGCTATTATCTGAAAAACGGGTGAGCTTGATGTATCCCGTACTATCATCTACCATAAAAGCCGCGCTAACGGCATGGTTTGGAATTTTATCGCGTGTGATGGTAAAAGAAAGGAGTTCAGGCTCGCCCTTTCGTCGTACTCCTACGGTCACTTTAGAGCCTTTTTTGCCACGCAGGGTTTCTATTACCTCACGGTTCGAGATGCCTATGCCCGCAATCGTATCACCCTCTACGGTTACAATCTGATCCCCTGCCTGGATGCCTACTTGCTCTGAGGGACCTCCCTCGACGGGCGAAACCACATAAATGGTATCACGGATCAAGTTAAATTCAATGCCTACGCCTTCAAAGTCTGCGTTTAACCCTGCCTCCACCAATGCTAGCTCACGGGCGGGAATGTAAGACGTATGTGGATCAAGTTGATTGACGATTAACTCAATCGCTGCCCCGGTCAGGGAGTCTGCATCTACGGAGTCCACGTAATAAAGATCAATGTAAGAAAGGATCTCGTTGAGGCGTTTGCCCGAAGCCGCTGGCGGGGGAGGTGGGTTGTGCTGCATAGGATGCGATGGAGTAAACCAACTCGACCCAACCCAAATACCAATGGCGAGGGAAGAAAGAAGTAAAAGCGGTAAAGCAACTTTGATGGAGTGTTTCATAACGCATCAGAAAGACTCGTAATGTAAGGATTTAGTTTGAAAGAAAGGCGGTTTTAGCTTAAATCGCGCCTGCAAGAGGCTTGCGGACCATTCTGATAGCACGAATTGGGCTTGCAGGGACGTTTCGGAACGTTCTGATAAATTGAACACATACCCCCTGAAGGTCTTTGAAGGCATAGTAGGGCGTTACCCCACGCTGTAATAAATATATCCTGAAGGGGTGTAAGCTTCGTGAAAAGCAAAAAAACACCCCGAAGAAGCTCTCCGAGGTGTTTTGGATGTAATGGTATGTTTGTAGTAGGGGCGAACTTATTAGTTGAAGATGTAACGTAAGCCGATCTGCGCTCTCCAGATTGAGCTACGGAAACCGTTAATATCAAAGTTATCTTCACTCAACTCGTCGATGTTGTCAGGACCCGTGTACGTGAACTGAGGCGTATTGGTTCCATCTACAAAGCCTTCAAAGTTAAGGATCTGGTAGTTGCCAAACCCAGCAGGGAACTGCTCGATGCGTCCCCAGTCAGAGTTCAAGAAGTTCAGGAAGTTGAAGATGTCCGCCGTAAACTGAAGTGTGTTACGCTTTTTCCCTGTTTTGATGTAAAAGTCTTGAACAAAGCGCAAGTCAAGTGCGTGTGTGAACGGTCCACGATTTTGGTTACGCTCAGCGTACTCGCCGCGGATGCTGCTCAAGTAGTCGTCACTCTCGATAAATGCATCAAGGTTAGCC
>CAZNAK010000200.1:0-5210 GCA_964570645.1 uncultured Cytophagales bacterium
CCGCCTGCGACTGGTCGTACTGAGCTTTGGCGGCAGCAATTTGCGCCTCGGCCTTCAGGACTTCCCAGTTTTGCTGCTGTGCCGTTTGGAGGGCTTCCTCCAGGCTGAGCGAGAGGTTCTCGGTCTCCTCCTGCGCCCTGACCTCCGCGAAGGTGAAAGAAAATATTAGCATAAGTACTGCGATAAATCTTTGCCCCATTGGTCGGGAGACCAACAACGGCGTCAATAATAGTGGTTTGTCGTTGGTGCGGACACCAATAACGGCGCAAAATGCCAGACAAAATAAAGTAATTCGTTTCATGTTTTAATGAATGTATGTTATTAAATTCATTTGTTTAGGTAAAAAAAGAGTTTTTTAATCGGTTGCTGGCGCGAGGTTTTTTACGCCTCACCCTAACCCACCGGAGAGGGAACTAAACGATGCTACAACTGCCCATACAATCAAAAATCTTCAGGAGTTGTCGATCAGCGAGTTCATAAAAGCTATGTTTCCCTTCACGCCTTGAGATAAGAATCCCTTTGTCTCTCATCTTGACAAGGTGCTGGGATAACAGCGATTGTTTTACATTTAGCATCTCTTGGATTTCGGAAACACAGCGTGGCTTCTCATCTCCTAAAAGCTCAATGATTGAAAGCTTCGTAGGATGTGCAATAGCCTTGAGGATGTCCGCAATCCTGCGTAATGTAGAGGCTCTTTCTGCTACTTTTTCTTTATTCGTTTTCATGGTTTTTTGAGCGATTTAGTTTACATGCCATTACCTTTCATACCCCCTTTTCTGAGGATATCGTCAAGTAAGCACCAGCGCGTAAACGAAGACTGCAAAAGGTTCAGCCCGACGAAAGCGGTAAATAGGAACCACATTGGATTTACAAAGTATCCTAGTGCAAGAGAAAGGAGAACGAAAAGTCCAGCTACGGCACGAATAATACGATCACGAGTCATGGGTGTCTTAGTTTATGATTACATTACAAATGTAAATACATATTTACATACATTCATAATTTAATTCTAAGAAAGCATGTTTTTAACATTTATAGCCCTTCAGGGTGCTGAAAACACCTAGCTGTTCAGGAAATTGAGGTACATACACGAAGTAAGGGCGGCGGTTTCGGTACGTAACCGTGTTTTTCCCAAGCCTACGCATTGGAAGCCTTCTTTTTCGGCAAGCGCAACTTCTTCTTCAGTAAACCCACCTTCTGGTCCGACTAAGACACAATACGATTTTTGAGGTGTTGCTGTTTTTTGTAGAACATCGGATTCTTGCCTGGGGGTATAGGCGATAAAGCGTTCTTCCTCCGCAGCATTTTCAATAAACTCCTCGAAGTGGATTAGTGACTCTACCCGGGGCATCTGAGCACGTAACGACTGCTTCATCGCTGCAAGTCCTTTACGCCATAAGCGCGCGCCATTAAGCCTTATCCGCTCGCTGTTTTGGGTTTCTATGAGGGTGACGCGGTCAACTCCCACTTCAATGGCTTTCTCAAAAAACCACTCAATGCGGTCGTTATTCTTGGTGGGGGCAACCGCAATATGAATTGAATAATCGAGTTTTGGGTCAGAGGGTAGTACTTCCATGACCTCGATTTGACAATCTTTTACCGCAGGCGAGTTCACTTGTCCAATCGCCCGCGTGCCTTTCCCATCAACAAGCCAAATGGAGTCGCCTGCCCGAATCCGTAGTGTCTTGATGTGTTTTGCCTCATCAGGGGCAAGCTGAAAATAGCGTTCCGAAAGGTTTGGGTGATAAAAGAGGGTTGTTTTTGGTCGGTTGTCCATAAATCAAAGATACGGTTCTTTTCTTTTTTCAAAGCAAGTAACAGTATCAAAGTGTAAGAAGTAGGTGGAGAATATAGAAGCCTCAGATTAAGTATATGCAACACTAGGGCTACTTAATCGGAGGCTTGAGAGAAGTTATAAAATTGCCTCTACGGGCACAAAATCGAGATTAAAAGCCTCTGCAACCGCCCTGTAAACCACTTGTCCTCTTACAATATTCAACCCTAAGCGAAGTTTTGGATCTGTTTGACAAGCCGTACGCCAGTCTTGATTAGCGAGTTGGATCACGTAAGGAAGTGTCGCATTCGTGAGTGCGATAGTGGAAGTGTATGGCACGGCTCCGGGCATATTGGCGACGCAATAATGTACCACATCGTCAATAATAAACGTCGGGTCGGCGTGTGTTGTGGGTTTACACGTTTCAATGCAGCCACCCTGATCCACGGCAACATCCACTAATACTGATCCCGGCTTCATGTCTTTGAGCATTTCGCGCGTCACGAGGTGCGGTGCTTTAGCTCCCACAATGAGTACCGCTCCCACAATGAGGTCTGACTCCTGAACCATTTCCCTGATGTTGTAGGTATTTGACATCATCGTTGTTACGTTAGCTGGCATCACATCATCTAGGTAACGCAGACGTTGAAGGTTTACGTCCATAATGGTTACGTTCGCGCCAAGTCCAGCGGCCATCTTTGCGGCCTGGGTGCCGACGATGCCACCGCCTAAAATAAGTACGTTAGCAGGTTTTACGCCCGAAACACCTCCCAAAAGAACGCCGCGTCCTTGAAAGGTTTTTTCAAGATACTTTGCGCCTTGTTGAATCGCCATGCGCCCAGCGACCTCTGACATTGGGATCAGGAGCGGAAGAGAACGATCTGCTTTCTCGACGGTCTCATAGGCTAAACAAACTGAACCACTTTCGATCATCGCGTGTGTCAGTGGCTCTGAGGAGGCAAAATGGAAGTATGTAAAAACTAATTGGTCTTCTTTGATGAGCTTGTACTCGGGGTCAATCGGCTCTTTGACCTTAACAATCATTTCGGCAATCCCGTAAACTTCTTCGATAGTGGGAAGGATTTCGGCACCTGCCTGAAGGTAATCCGCATCGGTAAATCCACTGTTTAGTCCGCCGTCTGACTGAACAAAAATTGTATGTCCGTGCTTTTTGAGTTCTAAAACGCCCGCAGGGGTGACCGCAATGCGATTTTCGTTTGCTTTAATTTCTTTTGGAACGCCAATAATCATGGTAGTGTGGTTTTTAGTATATGTCAAGGACAAATATAACGGGGATTAGGCTTTAATTTGAATAAAAAGTCGGTTATCTTTGATTTTTGGTCAAAAGTAAAATGCCGAATTCGCATGGCGAACAAAAAAAATACTCGAAAATCTAGGTCTAATCCTAAATCTAATGCGCAAAAGCGGGAGAAAACAAGCTCTAGAGTTGCCCCAGCTACCAAAGCAAAGCCCAAGGAGAGTTTTCAGCCGATGCAATACTTGGTACACCTGTATGTGACCCTGATGCTTTCGGTGCAATTCACCCCACTTTTAAATGCGTTGGATTCTAATATTACAAAATGGTGGCTTTTGACGCTCGTGAACGGTCTCTTTTGGGCTTTGATGCTCATCAACCGAAATAAAGAAGGTTGGAAGCTAAATACAGCGTTACTGAACCAGTGGAGCGTGTATATTTTTTCAGGCTTACTGATCTTGGCTACGGCATCCTTTGCTTTTGTAATTAACTATGGGGAGGCATTTTTGGGCTGGATTCGGCTCTTGATGATGTTTAGTGTGATGCTTTCCTACCTTGTCATCTTGGACCGTAAGCCTGAGATTATTGATTTTGTTGCTCGACTTGTCATTGCTTTATTGATCATTGACGGCATCAGGTATCTGAGTGAGTACATGGAGAAAGTTTATGGTACGGGTCAGGATATTTCGCTGGCACGCTCTTGGTATAACAACAAAAACCAGATCGCGACAACGCACTTACTAAAATTACCTTTTGCTCTTTACGTGTTACTTTCCTCACGCGACTACTGGCGGTACTTAGCAGGGGCGGCCCTTATTTCAGCCTTTATGGTTTTTGGATTGCTTATCACACGGGCAGCCTACGTGGCTTTATTCATCTCGGTTACCTCCTTCCTGATTACCTATTTGATTATACCAAGTAAAAACAGGAACACAAAGAAATTTATTAAAACAGGTGTAGTTGCTTACCTCATTGTTCTTGGAGCAGGCTTTGGGCTGGCTCAGGTGATCCAGTTATCGGACACAAAGCGAAGAAATAACGACTTGAAGGGTGATAACGTTGTTGAAAGTTTATCGGCCGAAAAACTCACAGGCGGTAGCGATATGCGAATACATATGTGGACATCTTCATTCGGTATTATTAAAGATCATCCACTGGGCGTAGGAGTCAATAACTGGAAAGTAGTATTTCCTGAGTACGACCGAGGTTTTTTTGTAAACGGCAAAACCGCCCCTCGTCGTGCGCACAATGATCCCATTCAGGTTACGACCGAGCTTGGCGTATTAGGTGGTTTGCTATTTGTAGCGTTGTTTTTTATTCAGTTCTGGTACACCATCGCGGCCTTACGTTCAGGCGAGTTACCCGAACGTTATCAACTGCTGGCCTACATAGCTACCCTGGGGGTGGTCGGCTATCTTACGCCTTCACTCTTTTCGTTTCCGTTAGAACGTGCCAACCATCAGGTATTTTTGATGTTTCATTTCGCCTTGCTGATTTTTATCAATCAGCAGCACCAAAAGCGCGTTACTTTGCCAAAGCTCCCACTCAACGCCGTTTGGGGTTTGCTCCTTGCGGCTACCTTGTTTTCGCTTTACGTACACCGGGAGCGATTTATTTCGTATCGTATTCAAAATAACATCTTACCCGATGTAACACAAGGACGATACGGGCTACCCCTTGATTACGTGGAAAGCTGTAACCGTTATTTTAGCTCCATTTCTGCCGACGGTACGGAGTCACTGCTCTCGATGAAGGCGCGTTATTTGATTCATGATAAAAAATGGCAGCAAGCGGAAGAGACCATGCTTCAAGCTTTGGAAACAAACCCGTACTTCTATAAAAATCATGTTATTCTGGCACTCATCAATTACAATCAAGGAGACTGCGAGGAAACTACAAAATATGCTGAGATGGTGACAGCAAAGCGCCCGCTGCCTGATATGTATCAGTTGCTGTTTGTCTGTGCGCAAAGAGCAAAAGATCCTCAGCGTGCCAAGAATTACTTAGAAAAGTTCATTGAAGAAAACCCTGCAAATCATGCTGCATGGTTGTATCTATCTGATTATTATCGGCAACAAAAACAAATGGATAGCGCGACTTACGTCTTAGACTCCGCAATTTCTAAGTTTAATGAGCCAGGACGTAAGTTTGTCAGAGGTCAGTATGAAAAAGTTTGGGAAC
>CAZNAK010000201.1:0-5186 GCA_964570645.1 uncultured Cytophagales bacterium
TTTGCTGTTTTATAGAAAAACAAATACAAAAAAGAGCATAAGAAAAAATAGCTCTCTTTTTGGTAAGACCCTCATCAAGCTCAAAGCGAGAGAGGTGAGCGTACACCTCTTTTTAGAAGACAAAAAAATGTCTTCACTTTTCCTCTTCCAGATAAACTTCTAGTAAGCCTTCGGGTAATTTCATGTGAAGCTCTTGCTTAGATTTATCTGTTTTAAGAATGAATTGGTCTTGTAGCGGTAATAGCACCTCTTTTTCTCGATAATCAAGTTCAATGAGTAAGTTATTTGGTAAGTCAACGATGCCTTTAATTTTTCCAAGTGTACCTTTGGCGGACTCAATAATGGTAAAACCTATGTAATCGTGTAGGTACATCTCGTCCTCGCTGAGGTCTGGAAGTACCGATGTGGGTAAAAATACCAAAGCCCCCTTTAGTAGCTGTGCATCTTCAACGGTTTCGATATCCTCAAGGCTGACTAAAGCCTGGCTCCCTTTTAGCTGAATGAATTTTATAAAGAAAGGAATTAGGTGGCCATCCCGCTCAACAAAAACTGCATCAAGCTCCCCATAGCGGCTCGGGTCGTCCGCGTCAATTTCAAGCCATAGCTGCCCTTGTAAGCCATGTGTCTTTTTGAAATACCCTAGTTCAAAATAATCTTCCATTAAATTAGCATTTTTTCGATTGGGACGACCAGAATCCCTTCTGCCCCTGCATGCCGCAGTGCCTCAATTTTCTCCCAAAACACGTCTTCTTCAATTACCGTATGTATCGAACACCATCCGCTTTCCGCCAAAGGTAATACTGTCGGACTTCGCAAGCCCGGTAAAATGTTAATTACCTCATCAATTTTATCTTTGGGGGCGTTCAAGAGAACATATTTTCGATCTTCGGCGCGCAAGACGGACTTAATCCGAAAGCGTAGTTGTTCTAAGATCTCCTGTCGTTCTGCTGTAAGTCCTTTTTTACCAATCAGTACTGCTTCGGAGTGCATGACAGGTTCTACCTCTTTAAGTCCATTACTCAAAAGGGTTCCTCCTGTGCTCACAATGTCGCATACCGCATCTGCAAGTCCTATACCTGGAGCAATTTCTACGGATCCGTTGATAAAGTGCAAGTCCGCGGTTATGCCGTGCTCAGCAAAATAGTTTTGTAGAATATTGGGATAAGACGTTGCAATACGTTTACCCGCAAAGTCTTTTACACCTTTGTACTCCTCGTTACGTGGGATAGCTAGGGACAGGCGACATTTTGAAAAGCCTAGATGCTCTAAAACCTCGACGGCTTGTTGCTTTTCAGCGACTACATTTTCGCCTAAGATACCCACGTCAGCCACGCCATCTTGCACGTAGGCGGGAATATCGTCGTCACGCAAGTACAGGATTTCAAGGGGAAAGTTACGGGCTTCCGCTTTAAGTTTGCGCTTACCTTGCCGGAATTTGATACCGCATTCGCGGAGGAGGTCATACGATCCCTCACTCAAACGCCCTGATTTTTGGATTGCAATTCGTAATTTTTCTGCCAAAACAGTAGTTTTATCTTTTTCGAGTTCAAAGCTAAGGGTATTGATGCAAAAAAACCATTACCAAGTCCGATAACTTGATAATGGTTTTTTTAATTTTTGAGAGAGCAACTATGCGCTTACTCTACCTTAAATAAGTCGTCTTTCACATCCTCAGGGTTAATTTCCACTTTACTCGTTGTAAGTGTCATAGATCCTCCGGATGCCTGAGGCGACTGCACTTTATTGACGTGCGCCACCATAACGCCATCTACTTCTTTGTAGTCCGAAAGTGTATTTGCGCCTGTCGCGTTTTCACTTTTAACTAATAAGAACGACTCTGCGTCGTAGTAGTTCGTCATTTGCTGCCCTTTAGGCGACTTAAAGATGACTTTAAAGGCGTTTTTGCCGTCAATCTTTTTTGCACCGTCAAGCTCAACCGAGATCCCTTGCTTGTCGTAGTAAAGTTCCATGTAAAGCATTGAGCTAAAGGCCTCTTTTTCAAGCTGTTCGCCTTCCAGCATCTGCGATCCTTGCGGCGTGATGACTTTACCCGCCTTTCCATTAAAAATTTGGACTTGTTCACCCATCCCCATCGGAAGGATTGTCTTGACGTACATTTTATTTGGCTTCGCCTGAACCATTTCGAGGTTAAGCGTCATACCCTGAATGCTTGTGCTCGCACTCTTCCGAACTGCCTTGATTGCTGCTACTTTCTCTTCTCCACCAATGGCTTCGATGTACTTTGCCAGAACTTTCTCTGCGTTCAGGTCTTTAGTGAGTGCCTCCTCGTCCACCTCTTCCACGACGTTTCCGTACATATCGTATTGCGTCACTTTTCCAAACTGCGTCATATTATCTTTGTACGAGTCCGCGTTACCCACGACCACGATATGTGCCTTATCAGAATTGATGTACTTTTTAGCTGCTTTCTGGATGTCTTCAACGGTTGTTGCCTCTACTTTCTGGAGGTAAGTTTCGTAGTAATCCTTTGGTAGATCGTAGATTGCTGTACTGATAGCAAAACGCGCCAAGGTTTGAGGGCTTTCGAGTGAACGGGCAAAATCCCCTGAGAATACATTTTTCACAAGTTGAAGGTCTTCCTCAGCAACAGGCTCCTTGTTGATGCGCTCAAGTTCGTACATAAACTGTGCAACGGCACTGTCAGTGACTTCCGTACGCACACTTGCGCCCGCGCTGAACTGCCCAACCAAGTCATCCGATGAGAGGCTCGAATATGCGCCATATGTGTAACCCTTGTCCTCACGCAGGTTTTGGAATAAACGTCCTGAGCTGCCACCGCCTAAAATTTCATTCGTTAGGCGCGCCGGAATGTAGTCTTCGCTGGTACGTTTGAAATCCACGGGATACGCTACCTTGATGATACTCTGCACGGCACCAGACTTATCCATCAAGTCAACCTGCGGCATTTCTGGTGCATTGGGCATGTCGTACTTGTGCTCAGGGACATCTGCTTTTTCCCACTTCGAGAAATATTTTTCGACAAGTTTTTTAGCTTTCTTGAACTCAATATCTCCGACGATAGCCATGTACCCGACGTTAGGACGGAAATAAGTATCGTAAAAGTTCTGACAATCTTCACGAGTAACTCTCTCAACAGTCTCTACGGTTGCATACTCACCGTAAGGGTGATCTGCACCATATACCATCACGCCAGAAAGCGTGCTCATGATCGCGTCAGGGCTTTCTTTGCTTGACTCGATACCGTCCATGGTCTGCTTTTTTACTTTCTCCAACTCCTCCTCTGGGAAGATTGGATTCAAGGCAACATCAGCAAACAAGTCAAATAATTTTTCCTTGTGCTTCACGAGTGAAGAACCAAATACGCCACCCGCGGAAGCGGACAGCGAAGCACCGATAAAGTCGATTTCGTTATCAATCTCTTCTTTGGTGCGATTTTTTGTCCCACGGCGCATGAGCTGCCCCGTTATACCTAAATACCCCGCTTTTTCACCTTCCAAAATTGGGTCAGTGTCAAGGGTGAGCTGTACCGAGATACGGGGTTGCTTGTCATTGGTAACCACATAAACTTTGAGTCCATTGTCTAGTGTGAACGATTTGTACTCGCCCAATTCGATTTTTCGAGCCGGTGCAGGCTCAGGCCGCGTACTGCGGTCTAGCGTTTGTGCGAAGGTTGTCCCGACGATGAGAAAACTCACCACGAGAGCTAAAAATTTATTTTTCATAGTTAGATTTTTCGTTTTTTATAGAAAGTTTATTTTTCGCCGGTTTCTCCTGCGGCCTCTTCCTTAGGTTTAGGCATGTAGTAGAGTGTCGAACGATTTTCTTTACGGAGATATTTCTTGGCTGCTGCCAGAATATCCTCGCGTGTTACTTCCAGGTACTTATCGATTTCAGAATTGATAAGATTCGCATCTCCATAGTAAACGTGATAATTCGCTAAGTTTTCTGCGATCCCTACCATACGTGAGTTGCTCGAATAGAAATCGTTTTCGACTTGATTGCGAAGCTTCTGAAACTCGTCTTCTGGAATCATTTCATTCATCACCTTTTTGTATTCAGCATTCATAGCTTCCTCAAGATCTTCAAGTGATGTACCGATAGCAGCGATGCCATAAGCGATAGAAAGGGAAGGGCTTGACTCGAAATTAAAAGGAAAAGCTCCTGTCGCTAAGGCCTTTTGCTGCTCGTTTTTGACGCTACGTTGGAGACGTGAGCTTTCCCCCTGCGAGAGCAGTTGCATCAGCATATTTACGGCATAAAAGTCTTCCTCGCCAATAGCTGGTGTTTTGAACGACTGAACGACGGCGGGAAGCTGGATGTTTTTATCGTAGGCCTTTCCACGATACTCTTCCGTTTGTTCAGGCTCTGAGGTAGGAAGGCGTTTCACTTCTTCGCCTTTCGGAATTTCTCCAAAATAACTCTCTACTAATTTACGGACTTCTTTTTTGTCAAAGTCACCAGCGATAGAAAGCGTCGCATTATTGGGTACATAATAGGTCTTGTAGAAGTCAACGAAATCCGCTTCCTCAGCCCCATTCAAATCATCCATCGTTCCGATCGGTGGGATACGATAGCTGTGCTCCTTGTAAGTTAAGTCGAGTATTTTAGGTAAAATCATACCATACGCGCTGTTATCATAGCGTTGGCGCATTTCCTCTTTCACGACTTCGCGCTGTGTTTCCACACCTTTATTATCGACTTTGGCGTGTAGCATACGTTCAGACTCGAGCCACAAACCAAGTTCTAGTTGGTTAGAAGGCAAAACTTCGTAGTAAAAGGTACGGTCTGCTGAGGTGTTGGCGTTAAACTGTCCGCCTGCGCGTTTAACGATTTTCATAAACTCGCCGCGTTCGATGTTTTTGGAACCCTCAAACATCAAATGTTCAAAAAAATGTGCAAAACCTGATCGTCCGGGCTTTTCATCTTTTGCACCCACGTGGTATAAAACCGTGACGGCGACTAGCGGAACAGAGTTGTCTTGATGAAGAATTATGTGTAGTCCATTATCGAGGTCAAATTCCTCAAACTCAATACTTGGACTTTGTCCTTGCATCGTGAAGACCGCAAAAAACATTGCCGCAAGTGTACTCAAAATACGTCTCATGTGCGTTTTGGTTATTAAAAATAAACATTAAAATTGAATGAAACTCTATGGGAGGAGCATTACTTTATATAACAAATATACAAAAAAGTCGGGGAAATGT
>CAZNAK010000202.1:0-5151 GCA_964570645.1 uncultured Cytophagales bacterium
TGAGGTAGTCACGATTCTTTTCTATTAACTGCTGATAGCGTTGTGCTGTCTTGGTGTTGGGTGTTTCATCTTGTGCTTTTGATTTGGTACTGCCATCTTGAAGCTGAAAACGCGGTTTGAATCGTGTTTGGCTGGGTGCTGACCCCACCGCTTTTGTGTAGGTTTCTTCAAATTTATTTAAAAACAACTCAAAATCCCCTTCCTCAAAATAGCTAGCCTCCACCTCTACCACGTTTCCACTTCCGAGCGTAATCAGGCATTTAGCCTCGGGGTGAAAAATGCGCTGCCCGGGCTGACGATCAAAAATGGTCCGGCGCACCTCGCGGTTCCGACGGTTTCTGCCTGACTGTTTTTCAATCAGTTCGATCTTCCGTACATCACGAAAGTGAATGCGCTGTATTTTACGTCCACGTCGCCCACGGCGGAGTTCCAGAAAGTCGGTGGTCAGGCGCAGGCTCTTGAGTTGTTGATACAAGTACTCCTTGCCAAGAGGCACTAATATGGATACCGAAATAAAAGCAAATAAAAACTTTAGGAACCATGGCATCAAGATCATGCTGTACGCAAAAGCAAGCCCTGTAACGAGCTTACCGATGAAGATGCTGCTCATCGAACGCATATCTTCGAGCCGTAGTACCGCATCCTCCTCCTCAAAATGATTAAATAAACTCACCAGCTAAAATTTTAGATAATTATAAAACTAATATACGTAATATGTTACGTCAAAAACAGAGAAAATGTTCAATTCTCTTTGGAATTGATTGTAGAATAACGCGATTTTTCATAAAGAATTATGAATTATTCATCCTCAAGGGGAAGGCTGGCTTCATCGTAGTTGGGGCGTACCTGAGTTTGATGATAAACTTCACTGACAGAGAGATGCCGAATTTACTCAATGTTTGTGGTGGTCAGAAATGAAGACCTTCTGATAAGTTTGGCTTATGCAAATAAAGAATTTTGTGACCGCTATATGCTAGGAATGCTGACAGATTAGGTACAAATCATTTTTTCGTTCTACCTTTGTGCCAAACAAACACATCCTCAAACCATGTTTGGACATCCTAAAGGACTCGTCATTCTTTTTTTTACCGAACTCTGGGAACGTTTCAGCTACTACGGTATGCGGGCGATCTTGGTGTTATATATCTACTCATCCATCGAAGATGGCGGACTCGGCTGGACACGCGGCGAAGCCTTAGAACTTTACGGCTGGTACACGATGCTGGTCTATGTGATGTCGATACCCGGCGGTATTGTAGCCGACCGACTTTTGGGGCAGAAGAAGACTGTCATGTTAGGAGGACTTTTACTTTGCCTTGGACACGGAATATTAGCCATTGAAGCAATCTGGGCGTTTTATACAGGCTTAGGTTTGATCGTACTAGGTGTTGGTGGTTTGAAGCCTAATATCTCTACAATGGTTGGTGGCCTTTATGAAAAAGGAGACCCGCGTCGCGACAAAGGTTTTACCCTATTTTATATAGGTATCAATATCGGTGCCTTTGCTTCTTCGATCATCGTGGGATACGTAGGTGAAACTATCGGCTGGCATTACGGATTTGGCCTGGCAGGTATTGGTATGGCATTGGGTCAGGTTGTTTACATTTATGGGCAGAAATATCTTAAAACGGTCGGAAATTACATTCCACCCAAGAAGGTTGAGGGAACAAATAAAAATGTACCGCTTACCCGAGAAGAGGTAGATCGCATGATGGTTCTTTTAGTTTCCTTCCTTATCATCATTGTTTTCTGGGGTGCTTTTGAGCAAGCAGGTGGTTTGATGAACATCTACGCTAAAGAGAAGGTTAATCGTGACTTCTTTGGTTTGTTTGAAATCCCGGCAAGTGTATTCCAGTCGGTTAATGCTTTCTTTATCATGACCTTCGGAACGGCTGTGGCGGGATACTGGGTGTGGCACAAGCGTAAGGGTTTTGAGGCTTCTAGTATTTTTAAGATGGCAGTGGGAACCATGATTATGGGAATTGGCTTTGTGATGATGGCAGGAGCGTCCGTAGAGGCAGGCTCTGAGGAGTTCGGTAAAGCAGCGATGTACTGGTTAATTCTTGCTTACTTCCTTCATACAATCGGTGAGCTATGTGCCTCACCAGTGGCTCTTTCGTTTATCACGAAACTCGCCCCAGCCCGTTACGCCGCCATCATGATGGGCATTTACTTTGCCTCCACGGGGCTTGGAAATAAAGTAGCAGGACTAATTGGTGAATCTGCCCAGCCTAAGCCCATCGAAATCGAATGGGTTGCCTCCGATGACGATGTTGAATCTAAGCTGCCCAAAGTAGCGGAGTCAATTAACGCAGGAGAAGCATTTTCTATTCAGTCTGAGGTCTTTTTAGACAATGGAGCCTTAGCGTTCGAGTCCTACAAGAGTGATGTCGTTATATCACAATTCTTCCAGATGGATACGGAAACCGAAGAGCGACTTAGAACGATGATTGAAGAATACGGTGGGGTAGCAGCAAGTCCTCTTCACGCTACACTGGACTTGACCAAAGGAGAAGAGGAAAGTAAAACGTACGAAGGAAACATCATTGTATTTGAGGCGCAGAACGACCGTGAGTTCAATACCTTCATGTTTATCACCGCCTTTACCGTAGGCTTCGGGCTACTGCTTTTAGTATTCTTACCAAAGCTCAAGCGTATGACACACGGTGCAGAAAAAGAATTTGGCGATAAGTAAGAGGTTTTTTGGACGGCTCTCTGGCAGTGATCGAACACTCTGCCAGTAGCTTACTTTTAAGGTTCATCCACTACCAGGATCTCCCAACCACTGATAGGGATTTGCTATCCACAAATTTCTCTAGCCTTTTTCCTTGCTTCTTTTTCAAGCGTGCCGTTGGGGTATCCCACCGTAAAGCATTCTCGTAGGTACTGCGCCAGAAAGCCTCGAAACCCTCCTAGCCGCTCGTATTGCGCCGTATGTACAAGCTCGTGCGCGATCAACTCACGATTATTCCAGTGGTCTTGACGGATGTAGATACCATGCCGAAAGGTCATTCCGATGGTCTTATCGGTCATCATCCCGAGGTCATCAAGAGCTAGGGCGAGCTGATGCATCTGTGGCAATGGCATTTGTTTGACTGCCAGAAGCCGTACTTTTGATATTTCTTTTACGCCTGCCAGATAAGCGTCAATTTGCTCGTCGTCGCTGAGTGGGACACCTTTGGCTAAAATTTTTTCCTCCTGCCAGCTCGCCCAGTCACAGGCTAGGGGAAACAGTTTCTGAAACTCGACGGGTGTTATCATAGCTTTTAGTCTTACGCTTTTCTTTGCCTCAAACTGAAAACCACTTCCAGAGGTTCATTTTTAGCTTAAAGTGAGCCTTTTTACAAACCTTATCCTCTCCTAAATGCTTCCTAGCACATACAAGCATTTGTAGCCTCGTAGATATTTTTGTTCTTTCGTGGCAACACACACAAAATAGAAAAATAAGATTATGCAAGCAGTTGAAACACGCTCTTCAGCGGAGCTTATGGAGCTAGAAGCCCGACACGGTGCTCACAATTATCATCCTTTACCCGTCGTACTTTTGCGCGGCGAAGGCGTTCATGTTTGGGACGTAGAAGGAAAAAAATACTTTGACTTTCTTTCGGCATATAGTGCTGTCAACCAAGGACACTGCCATCCGCGCATCTTAAATGCACTCAACGAGCAGGCACAAAACCTTACTTTGACTTCTCGTGCATTTCATAATGATATTCTGGGGGTGTACGAGAAGTTTATTACCGAATATTTTGGTTACGATAAAGTACTTCCCATGAACACGGGCGTAGAAGGGGGCGAAACCGCCGTAAAGCTTTGCCGAAAGTGGGCTTACACCGTCAAAGGCATCCCCCGCGATCAGGCAAAAATTATTTTTGTGACCGGAAACTTCTGGGGACGGACTTTGGGGGCAATTTCTTCCTCTACGGACCCTTCTAGCTACTCAGGTTTTGGCCCCTTTATGCCGGGTTATGAGTTGATTCCTTACAACGACCTTGCTGCGCTAGAAAAATCCCTCCAAGACCCAAATGTAGCGGGTTTTATGGTGGAACCGATTCAAGGCGAGGCAGGTGTAGTCGTTCCCGACGAAGGCTATCTCAAAAAAGCCTATGACCTCTGCCAAGAACACAATGTATTGTTCATGGCCGACGAAGTACAAACCGGGATCGCTCGTACAGGAAAGCGTTTAGCCTGTGACCATGAAGGCTTCAAGCCCGATATCTTGGTACTCGGAAAGGCCCTCTCAGGGGGCGTGCTACCCGTCTCGGCGGTACTGGCGGACGACGAAATTATGCTCTGCATCAAGCCCGGCGAACACGGCTCTACCTACGGCGGAAATCCACTTGCTTGCGCTGTGGCAATGGAAGCCCTAAAAGTAGTGGAAGACGAAAAACTCGCCGAAAATGCAGAAAAATTAGGCATTATCTTCCGCGATCGGATGAGTCGTTTGGTCAAAAAGACAGATTTATTAACGCTGGTTCGCGGCAAGGGGCTACTTAACGCCATCGGCATTAATGATAAGCCACAAAGCGAAACCGCTTGGAATATCTGCCTTGCTTTGCGCGATGCAGGACTGCTTGCCAAGCCCACTCACGGTAATATCATTCGTTTTGCGCCGCCGCTCGTTATCACGGAGGAGGAATTGCACGAATGTTGTGATATTATCGAAAAGGTCATTCTCGACTTTGCCAGCTGATCGTAAAAAACGCCCATTTTTCAGCCGAAAAACAGGGATTTCTCCATAATATGCTGTCGGTAAATCCCCTCAAGGATTTAAAATCTTTGAGGAGATTTTTACTTGACAGGGTTTCTATTCAGCGGGCGATACACGTTCTCGCAAAACAGCTTTTCTGAGCGTAGAAACCTTGTCGTAAAGTATTTTCACGCTTTACACGGTACATTATTCAAGTCTGTAAGCTAATTGATGCTAGAAGCGGGAAATTTATTTCCAAACGATCTCCACACCGCCTCCTTTCCAAAGAACCGTCGTACGCGCGGCTTTTCGGAAGCGTTTAATTTTTTGATCCGACGAAAGCTCCTGACGCATGACAGTATGCGCGTCTGACTTATGAATCAAAAATACGTCTCGTTCTTGTTCACCCCTTATTTTGTAATGACTATGCCCGCCTTTAACCTCTTTGATTCGAGTTTTTA
>CAZNAK010000203.1:0-3939 GCA_964570645.1 uncultured Cytophagales bacterium
AAGCGCACGCACTCACACGATGTAGTGGTCAGCTACAACGCGGATTTTCGCCTCGATGTAGAGCGTCCCTGGGTAGTAGGTACTTCATCAACCCGCCGTGTAGCGATGCTCAAACGTTACTACCCGCATATCCGAACCGTAAACATTCGGGGTAACCTCCAGACTCGTATGCGAAAGCTTGATGAGGGGCATTGTGATGCTCTAATTCTAGCAAGGGCAGGAGTAGAACGCATGAACTTTGACGAAAACATTACCCAAGACCTTTCTATTGATGAGTTTACGCCCGCAGTCGGACAAGGGGCATTG
This sequence comes from uncultured Cytophagales bacterium, assembly GCA_964570645.1. GTDB lineage: Bacteria > Bacteroidota > Bacteroidia > Cytophagales > Bernardetiaceae > DAISIL01. The sequence goes on from CAZNAK010000203.1 coordinate 307, forward strand.
GCCATAGAAGTGGCCAAAAATCTAGACGAAAAGCTTCGGAATACTATTTTTAAAGCGACCAATCACGAAAGCACGTCGATATGCTTATTCGCCGAACGTGCTTTTTTGAGTCGAATAGAAGGCGGATGCGCCGTGCCTGTCTTTGGCTATGCCTCCCTGAAAGGCGATGAACTCTACATCCGAGGTGGCGTTATTAGTTTGAACGGGAAAAAGTTTATCCGCTGCGAGCAGATCGGAAAGCCAAAAGATGCCGTTAAACTCGGTACTAAACTCGCCGACGAGGTGCTTTCAAAAGGCGGAAAGGCGATTTTGGATAAAATCAAAGGGAATAAGGGGTAATTCTGTTTTTTTTACACGAACGTTTGAAGAATGTAATGCCAAACCCCCAAAATCTCTTTAACGTCCGTGTAGCTCTTATTATCAAGGTAAAAAACTCCGTTTTCAAAGGATAAAAACTGCCACTCTACTCCCGTGGAAGCACATCCATAAAGTATGGGAATATCTTTACCTTCGCGCTCATTGAATAGCTTGGCGGCATAAAGCTGTGCTGCACATTGTGCAATGCCATAATCCATATCCTCGTCTTTTGCTTCTACCAAGGAGGCAATCGGACTTTCGATATAGGGCTGGTAAGGCTCAAGGATAAAAAAGAAATCACATGCCCCTGAAAGGTCTTCTTCGGGACTTACAATCAGTTCCTCACCCGAAAAAAGCGTTACGTTATCTTTAAACGCTTTAGCCACTTCGACCAAAATCGGAGAGACAATTCGTTCAGATTTCACCTTTTCATTACGCAAAGGGAATAGTTTTGCTGTTTCAAGAGTTTCCACTAGCCAATCACTAGGCTGAACAAGTGTAAACTTATCGTCAAAGCGAGCTTTAAACTTCGCTGAAAGCCCAAACCTTTTCGTGACTTGCTCTAACCGCTTAAAATTACTGTATCCCATGATTTCGCCTAATTATCTCTAAACAAGATATGCAAAAGTAATCTCAAAAGAAACAAGGTAAAGTAAAGTACCATTTTTAGCATACGTTTTGTAACTTCATTTCATGAAAATCCAATCCCAGTCTCCTGAAACCCTTTGCATCCATGCAGGAACGTTCTTTTCTGCGGAAGACGGAGGTATCAACTCCCCCGTTTTTCCTTCTACGGCATTCCGTTATGACCCAAACATCGCCGTACCGTATGCGCGTTACCTCAACGTTCCCAACCAAGAGGCGGTTGCTCAAAAGGTCGCTGCACTTGAAAGTACGGAAAGTGCCATCGTGCTGAGTTCGGGTATGGCAGCGATCAGTGGGGCAATTATGGGCCTGGTCAGAAGCGGCGAACACATTGTCTTTCAGGATAGCCTCTACGGGGGGACGCAGTACTTTATTACTGAAATTTTGGAGCAGTTTGGTGTGGAATATACGCTGGTCAGTCAGCACGACGTAGCGGGTTTTCGTGCGGCGATACAGAAAAATACCAAGCTAATTTACGTCGAAACCCCTTCAAACCCGCTTCTTGAGATCATTGATATTGAGGCTATCGCTACGCTAGCGCAGAAACACGGTATTTTGAGTATGATTGATAATACGTTTGCCTCGCCCATAAACCAACAACCTGCCCGCCGGGGAATTGATGTAGTCATCCATAGTGCCACTAAGTACCTAGGCGGACACTCCGACCTGATGGCGGGCATCATTGCCTCCCGCGAGGAAATCATCCAAAAAATCAAACCTGTGGCGATCAACTTTGGTGCTTGCCTTGATGCGCGCGTATGTTACCTTCTTGAACGCAGTCTCAAAACGCTAGCCCTTCGCATGAAGCAGCATAATCAGAACGCGATGGAGGTCGCAACCTTTCTGGTAGCCCACCCTAAGGTGGTAGCGGTCTATTACCCTGGTTTGGAAACGCACCCTAATCACGTCATCGCCAAGCGGCAGATGTCTGGCTTTGGCGGGATGCTTTCCTTCGAGATTCGGGGTGAGTACAAAGAGGTACAATACTTTTTTGGGCGACTGAAGATGATTGATCGTGCGGTCAGTTTGGGTGGTGTCGAAACGATCACCTGTGCCCCGCGCGAGACCTCACACGCCAAAATCTCCCCCGAAGCCCGCGAAAAACTCGGTATCCGTGATACATTGATCCGTCTTTCGGTGGGCATCGAGGATGCTAAGGATATTATTGAAGACCTGAATAAGGCGTTGGGATAAGTTCCTTATTTTGCGTTATTTATCGTTTCAAAAGTTATCTACCAAGACTTTGTAATTGGGGTCTTCAAGTACATTTACATCAATGATTTGCTCGGCGTTTTTAAGTAGCTTACGGCAATCAGGGCTAAGGTGTTTGAGTTGTATGTGTTTTCCTACCTTGTGGTAACGCTCCGTAATTTTGTTCAAGGCTTCGATGGCTGACATATCCACTACACGGCTCTCCTCAAAGTCAATAACAACCTCATCTGGGTCGTTCAAAACGTCAAATTTCTCGTTGAAAGCCGTAATTGAGCCAAAAAATAACGGGCCGTAGATCTCGTAGTACTTGACCCCGTTTTCATCAATTTTTTTTCTAGCTCGGATTCGTTTGGCGTTATCCCAAGCAAAAACAAGTGCCGAAATAATCACGCCCACAACCACGGCTAGTGCCAAGTTATGCAAAAATACCGTCACGAGTGTCACCAAAACCATCACAAGGGTATCCGACTGGGGCATCCGTCGTAGGGTACGTAAACTCGCCCATTCAAATGTACCGATAGCCACCATGATCATTAGTCCCGTCAGTGCTGCCATAGGAAGCTGCTCGATTAAGTTTGCCCCAAACATGATAAACATCAGGAGCATAACCGAAGCGACAATACCAGAAAGACGCGCCCTTGATCCCGAAGTGATGTTGATAAGGCTCTGCCCGAGCATTGCGCAGCCCCCCATGCCCGAGAATATCCCCGAAAGGATATTTGCTGTACCCTGTGCGATGGCTTCTCGGTTCCCATTACCTCTTGTTTCGGTAATTTCATCAATGATATTTAGTGTAAGTAGGCTTTCAATATCAGTCCTACACCCGCCATAATTGCTGCGTATGGGAAGATGATAACGAGTGTTTCGAGGGAAAGCGGTACAGCAGGAATGTGGAAAGGGGGAAACCCGCCTTCAATGGAGGCAATATCTCCAACGGTACGTGTGTCGATTCCGAAATAAGTTACAATTCCGAAGATGACCAAAATTGCGGTCAGCGAAGCAGGGACCGCTTTTGTAAGCTTAGGAAGCCCCCAGATAATCAACATGGTCAGTCCGACTAAGCCCAAAAGTATGTACAGTGACTCACCTTCCATCCAAGTACCCTCGGGGGTTTTGAATTGTCCGAGCTGCGCCATAAAAATAATAATAGCAAGCCCATTGACGAAGCCAAAAACTACGGGATGAGGCACCAAGCGCATCAGCTTTCCAAGCCGCAAAGCTCCAGCCGTAACCTGAATTATGCCTGCCAGAACTGCGGCTGCAAATACGTACTCTACACCATGATCTTGCACTAAAGAAACCAAAACGACTACTATGGCACCTGTCGCCCCCGAAATCATGCCTGGACGACCTCCAAAAATAGAGGTGATTAGCCCCATGACAAAAGTAGCGTAAAGCCCCGTTAGCGGTGAGAGATCC
>CAZNAK010000203.1:3950-5076 GCA_964570645.1 uncultured Cytophagales bacterium
ATAAGCGCGAAGGCCACCGCCTCAGGTACCAGTGCTAAAGCTACGGTAAGCCCTGCGAGCACCTCCGTTTTGTAATTGATTTGCTGCCTGAGTTTAAAAAAGTTGATTATTTTTTCCATAAGTGGAGTTTAAAAACAATACGTAAAAATAGGTTTTTCTTATACCACCACCAAAGAGTGGAAGGCTTTCGCTAGGGAGCTCTTCGTAAAGCACTTTTTACGATAGCTTCTACTGAATTACAGGCATCTTAAAGAAGATTTACACGAGAGCAGGCGCAGACAGCAAATATGCTGCGGCTTTGGTATAATCCATCGGAAGGGATTGGGTGTTGAGTGCAGTTTCCTCGTGGTACACTTCCTGATGAATCACCTCGCCAAAGTGTACCGTATGATCGCCCATGTTTATGCTTTTCTGGAGACGGCACGTAATATAACCGACGACTCCCTCAAGTACGACCTGTCCTTCTTTGAGTTGAAATTTTACGTCGTTGATTGTTCCGTCCTTAATCTCGGAGGTCTGAGCGAACTTCTTGACCTAGCCCTCTTGATCTTTGCCAAGTAAATGTAGGGTAAAGTGCTCGCTGTAATCTATCGTTTCGTTAAGGTCGCTTTTTTGCCCGACGGCAATCGCTGGGATAGGCGGCTCAAAGGAGACTTGTATTGCCCAATTCATGGTTTCTGCGGCAATGTGATCGCGATTTCGGGTGACGAACGAGTTCGTCGCCTTTTTTGCGGGCAGTTAGAATATAATGTCCGTAGGGTGGTGCTTACTTTGGGTATTGAAGGTACTAACCTAAAATTTTCGGTACAAGACTTCGGGATGGGAGTCCCTGAGGTTTATCGGAATAAAATATTCAAGCGGTTTGGGCAGGTCTCGGCGAAAAACTCTGGGCAAGCAGGTTCTACTGGTCTGGGACTTACGTTCTGTAAGTTTGCCATAAAAGCGCACCAAGGTGAAATTGGCCTTACCTCTGAGGAGGGCAAAGGAAGTACATTTTGATTCACCCTACCGCTGCCAGAGCAGGCAAAGCGCGAGGAGGTGAACCTAAAAAACGGTATCACCGCGAACGGAATCCACGTGCTGATGTCTTCGGGCAGCTTGCGGAGCTGCTCGCGTATGGCCAGGA
>CAZNAK010000204.1:0-1715 GCA_964570645.1 uncultured Cytophagales bacterium
AATCGATTACGTCTCTAAGATCATCATCCCCGGAGGTACAAGCTACAAAACGAGTCTTGATAACTTCCAGTTTCGTCCCTTCGATGGGCAAACGCTCATCAAAACAAGCGATAAATACTTTGCTTGGATGGAAGGGCAAAGCAACGATATTTTTACGTATGATCTGGACAAAGAAGAAAGAGGCGTGAAAATCGGCGAAAGTGCGGATAAGAAAACGGTTGTACGCAAAACATTAGAGTTGATTTACGCAGACTCCTGCACGGAGCTGGTGACGCGTTAATGCCAAAGACTTTTTTAAATAACATTAAAAGCCCATGAGGAGAGTCGTGGGCTTTTTCTTATATTTGGATAGGGATAAACGACAATAGACTATGTTCGTAATAAAAGGAACTTATGATGGAGAAAAGTTTACCCCTCTAGAACCCTTTTCTGATGATAAACGCTATCGGGTACTTATCACATTCTTAGGTTGAAGGTTGATCGTATTGTAACTGAAATCGGGAAACGCAATCCAAAAGATTCAACGAGAATTTCAAAAAGTATTCAGAAGTTTCCTTTAGCTTTTATAATTTCTGCATCCGTGTTGTAGAAGTCGCCACAAGGCTACCATCTGGCTTGTAGGCTTTGCCTTCCATCAGGAGGTAGCTTTTACTTTGGTTGATAAGAATCGCCTCCACAATCACAAACTCGTCTTTTTTAGTGATAAGTGGCTTAATAAAAGTCGTATTTAAGTCCAAAGAGACAGCCGCACCACGTGCTACCATATACGAAAATGGTCCATACACCAAGTCAAAATATACGGATAACATTCCACCCAGTGTGCTTCCCGTCGGGTTTTCGAGTTCAGGGCGCAGCGGAAACTTAATTTTAAGCGACTGATCGGGCATATAGCTGATTAGTTCCGCGCCAAAGTGCGTGTAAGCCGGGGCGGGCACGTTTAAGCCCATCGCTTTCATGGCTTTGAGTTGGGCTTCGTAGGTTGCATTAAACTCTGCTGAGGTCATAAGAACTTAGTTTTAATTTTTTCGACGGCTTCTAAAATATCACCTGCTTCAATGGGTTCACCAATGGTCTGGAATTTCCAAACGCCTGCTTCGTTACGAAAGAGCTTTGCCATCAGCATCGAAATACGGTCTTCGTATGCACTATCGCGTGAGAGATCATAATACGCAAAAATATCCTCTACTTGGAGCGGTGTACCTTCATAAATCCGTATTTTGACATAGGGAATGTCATCGAAGTTTTGCTTGGTGTAGCTATTGAGCATGAAAAAGATATTCTTTACCGTCGGACGGATTTTATCCAAATTCACCAAAATCACCTCGTTATCAAGGCGGTCGTCTCCGCTCCGGTCACCGACAAGATCATCGCCACTGTGCAGGATTGCACCGTCCTTGGACTCACGTGCATTGTAAAAGACCAACTCAAGAAGTTCGTTGTCTTTTCCAAAAAGCGCGACGCTACCATCAAGGTCAACCGCTTTGGTGCGCTTCCCTACGCCCACGTAGTTCTTCTTAGGAATTGCCCCCCAATTCATCCCCACACAGACTTTGCTGAGTCGGTTTCCGCGCCCTTTTTCTAGGGCTACCTCCTCTCCTTTTTGTAGTGCTTTACTCATAATGTCGAAATTAGTGAACAAACTTGGAAACCACTGGGTAATTAGATAAATAATTCCTCGATGAAATCACTCCAACGCATTTTCCGTGCTTTACCGC
>CAZNAK010000204.1:1725-5072 GCA_964570645.1 uncultured Cytophagales bacterium
CTTCTTCGTTTATTTCTCCTCAGTATGACAGGGATTTTCTTAACAGTCTGCTACGGCTTTGCCTTCCATATGGACTCGGAAGAAGCCTTTTTGGTGCTCTTATTACTTTTTGTAATCACGGGTGCTATGCTCCTCACAATTCTGGGTATCGGCTGGTTTTTGGCTTCACAAAATAACCAAGTCAAGGAGTTATACAAAGACGAGCAAGACTAAGCTATTTCAAACCACACCCAATGAGAAGATGACTCCCTCGTGGTATTGTCCCTCATCAAATCAATCTATGCCAAAGTTTATGTCCGTAAAGCTACGTTGATAGGCAGCTTGTCTATAAATAATATATCGTTCGCCAATCTGATAACGGATTCCTAATTCCAGAAGCCCACTCAAATCAAAGCGACTTCCCTCACGAGTGATGTTTTGGGGATTTATCAATATTATATTATTGGTCATCATGAACTCTCCGTAAAGCAGCCAAGAAGGAACGATACCTACATTGGTGAAGCCAGCAAAGCGATCTCCTAATGAAAAGCCATCTTTAAGCGGTATCGAAATATTGTCCTACATAAATCTAAAAACACCGTCAGGATCAAATTCTGGAGGGATTAGCTCGTAGTTTTCACCTTTTTCGGTATATAAAATATCAAATCCCAGTTGAAATCATCTAGCAAAATAGTACTGATACGTAAGACCCGCGTTCAGACCTGTGTTTCTTGATTCTATAAGTTGATCGTCTGAGCGTATGAGTTTTTGGTCATCAATATTTGTTGAAGCAACTCCGAACTGTACACCCCAAAAGTGCTCCTGTCTGGGGGCCGATGATGCAAGGAGTATTGCTAGGGTGATGATAGAGGTTACTTTTGTCATGGAACTTTAACTTGTCAAAATTATGTACTAACTTAAGAAAAGTGATATAGCATACTATGATGAACGCACTCCGACAGACTGAAACTTACAGCCTACGCCAATATCTTGAAATTGAAGCAGAAACACAGCAACGCTATGAATACCATGATGGACACATTGTGGCGATGGCGGGAGGAACACTAAATCATAGCTTGCTTTGTGACAGGATATTTGGGGAGTTGTATCGCAAACTCGAAGGAAGTCAGTGTACTCCTTTTTCAGGACAGACAAAACTGCACATTCCTGTTAATAACCGTTATTTATATCCCGACGGAATGGTAATATGCGGCGACCTGGTACCGTCTAAAACTGAGGTTGGTGCGATCACAAACCCTGTACTTATTATTGAGGTGTTATCTAAAAACACAGAAAGTTATGATCGAGGAGGAAAATTCGATCTTTATCGCGATTTACCCAGCTTTAAGGAATACGTACTGGTTCATCAGAACTTAGCTCGGGTGGAGCGATACCAGAAAACGGAGGAGGGTCTTTGGGTCGTTGATTGGATTACAGGACTTGAAAGTATCCTACATTTACACACCTTATCGTTAGAAATTCCCTTATCAACACTTTACAAAGGCTTAAATTTTCTGGAAAGTGCTTAGAAGTTATTCGATTTGGTGGTCTCGTAGGATTTCAAATCCATTTTCATTTTCGTATTTTTGACCATGAAAAGATTACTTCTCTTTATATTAGGGCTGTTTGTTTTGGTTTCCTGCCAAGACGAGGAGCCCGAAATCCGTAGCTTTGCGGATGACTTTCGCTATTTTCCGCTCCGAACGGGTTTTCAGCGTCTTTACGATGTTGAGGAAACGGTATATCGCCTTAACGAATCTACGCTTGAACTCCGCTATCAGCTTCGCGAAGAGGTCGGCGAGCAATTTATCTCGGAGGGAGGCGAAACTGCTTTCGAGCTTAAGCGATACACACGCCCTGATGCCAACGAAAACTGGACATTGGATTCGATCTGGGTAGTTCGGCTTTCGGAAGATAAGATTGTCCGTGTGGAAAATAATGTTCCTTTTGTGAGTCTTCGTTTTCCCCTTCGTGAGGGGGCGACTTGGGATGGGAACGTATTCAATACGCGCCGTCGGGATGATTATGAACTTCAAGATTTGGGGAACAGTAAGCAGATCGGTGATCAGTTGTTTGCCAATACCCTGACGGTCATCCAAAATCAGGATTCTAGCTTGATTGATAGAGATGTACGCAGCGAAGTTTACGCCCTTGATACGGGCTTGGTGTATTTGCACCGCGAGGAAATTTTTTATTGTGCAATTCCCGAAGACCCTTGTTTTGGTAATTTTGTGATCGAACGCGGGCGTGAGTTGACCTATACACTTTTTGCAGCGGGGGAGCTATGAGTGTCATCGGGGTTGACATTGGGGCGACGACGACCAAGTTAGGTTTGGTGGAGATCGTAACAGGAAAGGTAAGGCGGAAATCTTCTTTTTCGATGCAAGATTTTTCAGATATAACAGCCTATCTGGATACATTAGAAACAGCTATCCGAGAACTTACGGGTAGTGACCTTGAAGGTGTTGGGGTGGGGGCACCCAACGCAAACTTTCGGACGGGGGCAATTTCCAAAGCCGCGAACCTACCTTGGAAAGCGGATTTTCCAATTCGTCAAGCCTTAGAAGAACGCTTGCAATGCCCTGTTTTTCTGGATAACGATGCCAACGTAGCCGCACTCGGAGAATGGAGGTTCGGAGGGGGAAAAGGACTAACAGATTTTATGGTAATTACCCTCGGGACGGGTTTGGGCAGCGGCATTGTATGCGAAGGCAAACTTTTACACGGGCACTCAGGACTGGCGGGTGAGTTGGGACACCTTACTTTTGGGCAAGAGAAACGGATTTCAGGATATGGACGTGAGGATGCCGCTGAAACTTATTTATCCGCAGGTGGGTTGGTAAGAACCTATTTGAGCTTACACAGTAAACATTTTTCACAAACTCCGCTACTTTCTACGGCATCCGAAATTGCGGGGGCGGCACAAAAGGGGGATAAGCTAGCGCAGGAATCATTTCAGCTAACGGGAGAGCGTTTGGGGCGCTTTTTAGCGGAATTAGTTATTTTCTCTAGTCCCGAAGTGATTTTTTTGGCAGGAGGACTCGCGCAAGCAGGAGAATTACTACTTAAGCCGACCCGTGAATCTTTTTTTGAAAGTATTTTACCCCCTTTTGTGGGAACAGTTCGTCTGAAGCTTTCTCAGCTAGAAACAGGAGAGGCGGCTTTGTTAGGGGCGGCGGGCTTGGTCATCACATAACCTTTAAGTTCATCTCTGTTCTAGCGTAAATGAAGTGGTGCTTGTGCTTATCATTTTTTTCAGCGTCCGCTGATTTCCTAGGACTACGTAAAAAGTGGCAGTCCAAACCCTTCGTAGCGGAACGTTGCTTACGGTCTGCATAGTTCTTCAATTTCAAGCTGCCAGGCTTGCC
>CAZNAK010000205.1:0-5068 GCA_964570645.1 uncultured Cytophagales bacterium
CGATGGACGCAAATTACTCGAGTGTGATCGCTACGCCGATACGCTTTTGCGTTTGCCATTTTTCTACGAGCTAAAAGAAGCAGATCAGCGGTTTATCATAAATGAAATTATCGCTTTTTATGCTTCTTAAAATCATGACGCGCTATCGCCTTTTCTTAATTTATTATCACTATGGATAATTTCATCAATATTCCAGACTTTCTTGGTTTATTTCTGCCTTATTTCATTTGGCTAGGGTTTGGCATTGTGGTGGTTTATTTTTTTGGAGGAATTTTTAGATCGCTTTATTTTAAGACGCTTCTTTTTAAACTTACCTACCGAGAGCTATTTTTAAATCCTTTGGTTGGCTTAGTTGCTTCTGTTACACTATTTTCACTCTTCTGCACGATAGGAAAAAGCATTAACTTTTTATTTCTTCTTCTAGGGCTTTTTCTGCTCATCGAACGCAATCAAACACTACTTTTAGAGAAGGATAGAATGTCCATTCAGCAGGTGCTGATATTTATCCCTTTCTTATTCATTGTCTATCTATTTTCCTTTTCCTTGTTGTATCAGGCTGGGGAGAGCATTCCCTTAGGAGTAGCAGTCAAAGATGATTTATTTTACGCGCTAATCTCACACTATATTAGAGAGACTGGGATTGAAAATACAAGTCACGTAGCCAGTACTCTGGAAATGTATAACTTAGATGGTGTACCCAAATATTATCATTACTTTGAGCTATGGATTACCTCCTTATTTTCTTTCTTAACAGGAGAAAAAGAGTATCACAGTTTATATTTGTTTACAAGTCCTGTCCTATTAATTACTCTTTTTTTTGGAGTGGTCTATTTATTCGAGGATTATTGGAGTAAATTCACTGTATGGAAGCGAGTCGTAACATTCATTTTATTTGTTTCCTTAACAGGTTTTTCCTTTTCTTTTTATGAAAATGTCTTGAGTGGTGCTTTTTTAGTTCATTCACACTCTTATTTATTAGGTACGATTCACGGACTAGGGGCTAAAGCACTTATTTACCCATTATTCTTGATTCAGCCCCTGATAAGTAGTAGAACGGGGGATTATAAACTTGCGGGTATTTCAGTACTAGCCCTACCAGTTGCTACCATCGTTTCTGCCCCATCAGTGTTTTTATGCCTCTTACTTTTTATCTTTATCATGCTCTTCAAGAAAAGATATTATGGTGATGGGATGCGACTGGCACTGTATGTTACGCTATTTTTTGGTTCTTTAGTCGCTTTTTATTTCCTGTCAGGGACTTTTTCTATCAACTCACCTAAGGTAGATGTCCCTTTTCCATTATGGAAAGAACTATATATCCGCTTTAGGATTACAGTATCCATGACTCTGAAGCCGTTGGTTCATTATTTACCTTATTTGCTCTTACTTCTCATATCCAAAGATGTAAGAAATTACTTAATCCGTAAGAGGTTTGAGGTGTTTTATTTTCTGATACTACTGCTGCTTATTAGTTTCTCGGCCTCCTTCTTCTATAAAAAAAATAATTACTTGCAAATAGCGAGTTTACTGCATAATGGGCTTTTACGCCTTTCGATGATTTTTTTGGTATTCAAGGCATTGTCTAGCTCTGTTAGTAGAGGCTACCTTGCTGTTAGTTTATGTTTACTGATAGGTTTTTATGCTAATAAGGATAGTATATCACTTATTGATCGTCGGTATCAATTAAATAAAAGCTACTTTCAGGAGCTGGATAAATTAATTAGAGAAGGCGACCAGCCAAAGGCAGTCTATTTAGCTAGCATGACGTTCCCAGATGCTTATGGAATTGCCTCTCTAGTTTATGTTCCCTTCCACGAGTTCACGCTCCTGAACTCAGGTTTATTTCCTTTAAGTTTAAATCACGCTACGGCGGAAAATAAACTTACCGACCCCATTGATTCTGCTAACTTTGAAGTCGCTCGTTTTTCAGATCCCTTCGTGCAGTTTGTGGAACAACAGAAGTCCAAGAGTCAGTTTGAAAGTATAGAGCAAAGCCAGTACGATTTCATTTTGTATTACAAGCCAGATATTTTAGGGGTAACCGCCAATGCAAAAGTGCCAAGTCTGATAAAACCACTCATAAAGGATTCAATTTATGATAAACAAAGTGGAAAGAGGGTGTACAGCCTGAAAAAAGAAAACTTCTAGTTTTTGTGCGACTTTGAGTTATCAGATAGGTCTTTGATTTTTACGTAAAACAAGACTCATAACCACAGGGTTACTTTCTAAAATAAACTGATTATGCGTCTTTTAATCCTAAGTTGCTTCCTGTTTGCCCCTAGTTTCGTGTTTGCACAGTTCTTCCTAAAAGGCACGGCTGCTTACATGGACAATCCCGACTGCATCATGCTGACCCCCGATTCGCCATACAGCGAAGGGCTTGCCTACCATCGTACTAAACTCGACCTTACCCGACGGTTCGAGATTGAATTTGATATTTATCTGGGCGATAAAGACGAAGGTGCCGACGGTATAACCTTTGTCATTCACAACGATGAGCGCGGTTTTGATGCCTACGGAACCTGGGGTGAGTGCATGGGCTACGGGCGTTGGAGCAGAGACTATCTGGCAGGGAACTTCATCTCGCCTTCCATTGCCGTGGAGTTTGATACCTACCAAAATGCCCGTCAGAACGATCCTTATACCGACCATGCGGCTTACCTTGAAAACGGTACGAACTTTCACGAAGCCTACTGGAGTGATAACCGCAATGACTATAACTTGGAGGACGACTATATGCACAACTTTCAGTTTAGTTGGAACCCTGTCACGCTGCAAATCATCGTTTCGCTGGATGGAAAAACGGTTTACTCGGGAAAGCGCGACCTCATCAACAAAGTGTTTGGCGGAGAGACGCAGGTCATCTGGGGGTTCACCGCCTCTACGGGGCGCAAACACAACTTACAGTATTTTTGCCTCCGGCGACTGACCCAAAAATTTACAGACGAGAAGCCTTCAAAAGCACAAAACAACCGATGAACCCGATCTACAAAGAACTTGACGAAGTTATTGACGATTGCTGGCGGATGCTTTTTCGTCCTACCAAAGATAAAAAAGACCCTTTGCGCTACCCGACAGTCATCAGCGTGTCGCCTGAGGGAAAACCCCAAGGAAGAACGGTTGTACTCCGTAAAGTAGATCGTAAACACCGCCTTTTGAGGCTTTATACCGACATTCGCGCTGAGAAAGTGACAGATTTACGCACGCAGCCCGAACTACTTTGGCATTTTTACCACCCCAAGAAGCAAATCCAAATTCGTGCGAGTGGTAAGGCTATCATTCGCCATAAAGACGCATTATGTGAGGAGGTTTGGAAGAATACGCCACCCTTTGCCCGCAAAAACTATTGTACCTCAGCATCTCCCGCTACGCCTACCGACCGGGCAACTAACGGCTTACCAGACGACTGGCAAGAAAAAAGCGAGGCGGCTTTTGAGAACTTTTCCATTATCGAGACGACCATAGAGGCAGTTGATTTTCTGTATTTACATCCTGAGATGCAACATCGTGCTAAATTTTGGTTTGACAAAAAGTGGCAGGGAACGTGGGTAACTCCTTAAAGCAGAGCTAATCGTAGGCCTAATACACGGCTCAAAGACTAATAGTGTCAATTCTATGAGTCAGATCACCGTTATCAGTGCTTGAGTTGTCAATTCTATGAATAAAAAACCTCCTCAAAGGCTTTTTAACCCTTAAGGAGGTTTTATTTTAACTCGTGGTACACAAATCTTTCGTCTTCGTCTTATCCCAACCTTCCCTAAGGGAAGTATTCATGTGAAATACGAGCTTACAAAATGCAGCGACTGTTTAGCGTATCAAACTCACATTGCCCTCTTGACGACGGAGTACAGGCTCATTATCTATGACTTCGGTGTATTCAATAACCCAAGGATAAATGCCATTGGGAAGGTCGCCGCCATCCCACCAGCTTTCTTCATTCTGCGGAAGCCCCGCTTCGTTTTTAAGCTCAAAAACAAGTTCCCCCCAGCGGTTGTAGATTTGCATTCGGAAAGCTCTAAAGTCGCCCGTCCCAAAAACTTTAAAGCGTGGGTTAAGGCCATCGTTATTTGGCGTAAAGGCATTAGGAACGGCAAGCTGCGGTTCGCAATATTCGGCTACCCGAATCTCGGTAAAGTCCGCACAGGTGGCTAAGGCATAGTCGGCCGATACCCTCAAACGGTAAGTTCCCGACCGTTGGAGGGTCAGGTCATCTTGCTCCGAAAGCAGGTTATTACGCTCATCCGTCCACAGGTACGAAAACTGGGCTTCGGCAAAGGTTCCTAAGGTGTCATCTGGAATGCTTGGAGAGATTATCAGGGTGCTGTCGGCACAGAAGGTCGTATCGGTGGGCAAACTAAAAATAGGATTTGGTCGGAAGTCGGCCCGTACAGTCACATCAAACACACAGCTTCCACGCGTGATGCGTACGGGATAGTCCCCTGACGCTCTGACACGCACCTGTGAAGTACCTTGTTGCAGGCTTGTCCAGTTGTAAGTTGCTCCCACGATTGGCGTTCCGAGTAAAAGTGTTTCGCCTTCACAGGCTTCGTAGTTGGTCGGGTAGTCCCCGATTCCCGGCAGGACAGTCACCCAAACGGAGTCCGCAACAGAACAGCCCGTAGTATTGCGGACACTGACCCTAACCCAGCGCGAGGTAGTGGGCGCAAATGTAAAGGCTGGTTGAGAAATTGCTGCCGTATCGCCTTCCCAGCGAATTTCGGTGGCATCGGTCGTTGCGGTTAAAGTGATTTCTGATCCTTCACAAACGGTCAATGCTGCTTCCGTTTGCGGTGTGATGGTTAGTTCAGGGAAAGCCGCCACACGTACTTCGACGGTATCTTGTGCTTGGCCACAACCATTTTGTGTTGCCGTCACGATGCGCGTTTGTCGTCCGATGCGCTCGGGAGTCCATGTGATTTGGTTGTCGCTTTGACCATCGTCCCAACGCACCGCCCCATTACCCGTCGCCGTAAGTACGACCGACGCACCCAGACAGATCCGAGTGTTTGATATCGTTGCAGAAACCGTAGGAAGTGTATTAAAGACCAACTGCGTGGTATCTCTTGCC
>CAZNAK010000206.1:0-5068 GCA_964570645.1 uncultured Cytophagales bacterium
ATTCCCCCTTAAAAGACCCTTACCTCGATATTCAGGTAGGTGACATCATCACGCAGGTAAACGGAAAAGATGCCTTATCAGCCATGAGCCTGGGGGAGTTGCTTCGAAATCAGGCCAGAAAGCAAGTCAGATTGACCCTCAAAAGAGGAAATACTAGCAAAGATGTTATTGTCAAACTCATAGATGGCACTTATTGGCTAAGAACTATGGACTGGGAGTACAGCAACCGCCTGAAGGTGGAAAAAGAAAGCGATAACCAAATTGGTTACCTACATATCAATGATATGACCGATTGGGATATTGGACACTTTTATCGAGAGTTTTTCCCTGTTATCAATAAAAAGGGGCTGATCATCGATGCGCGCTTCAATGGTGGCGGCTATGTCGATGCGATCCTTTTGGAAAAACTACTCAGGCAGCCGTTTATGTTTCTAAAAGATAGAACAGGGGAACCCTACTGGAGAATGAACAACTCTTTTAGAGGGCACATCGTGGTTCTAGCCAATGAAAAAACCGGCTCTAGTGGAGAAGCTTTCTTAATCGGTATCAAGGAGCTTGGGTTGGGGACCGTAATCGGTAAGCGAACCTGGGGCGGTCAGGTCTGGCTGAATTCAGGTAATAAATTGACTGACAAGGGAGTAATGAGCGCACCGATGCACGGTGTGTATGGCCCCGAAGGTAACTGGTTAGTTGAGGGGCATGGCTTCGTTCCTGACATCGAAGTGGAAAACCTGCCGCATGAAACCTTTAAGGGGGGAGACGCACAGCTAGAGGCAGCCCTTGAACTTTTACAGAAAAAAATCAAAGAAGACCCTAAAGATGTACCGCCCGTGCCTGACTATCCGGATAAGTCTTTCAGAAACAATCGTAAAAAGTAACTTACTAAGCGCCTGAGTCGGTCGCAGGCATTTTCGTATCTCACGACAAAAGCAAAACTGTTCCTTTTATCGCGCTGTAAGGCGCTGATGCTTTATATGCAACAATATTGCATAAAGAGTTTTGTTTTCTTACCTTTGCTTTATATCGCGAATTAAACACCATGACTATGAGGCAAAGAGCAGCTAAAAAACTACCCGTAACCGTCCTCAGTGGCTTTTTGGGAGCTGGGAAAACGACCTTACTCAACCATATTTTGCACAATAAAGAGGGGCTGAAAGTCGCCGTGATCGTTAATGACATGAGCGAGGTGAACGTGGATGCCGACTTGGTGAAAAATGAAAATACCTTGTCGCGTACCGAAGAAAAGCTCATCGAGATGAGTAACGGTTGCATTTGCTGTACGCTGCGAGAGGATTTGATGGTGGAAGTCGAGCGTTTGGCTAACGAAAAGCGTTTCGATTACCTGCTCATCGAGAGTACGGGCATCAGCGAACCCGTTCCGGTGGCACAGACCTTCAGCTTTGTAGATGAGGAAAATAATATCGACCTCTCGCGCTTTAGTTACATCGACTGTATGGTAACGGTCGTGGATGCCTACAATTTCTTCAAAGACTTTGGCAGCCCCGAAACCCTACAAGACCGAGCACTGACCGATATGGAAGGCGATCAGCGCACCATCGTAAACCTTT
Source organism: uncultured Cytophagales bacterium (assembly GCA_964570645.1). Classification (GTDB taxonomy): domain Bacteria; phylum Bacteroidota; class Bacteroidia; order Cytophagales; family Bernardetiaceae; genus DAISIL01. The sequence goes on from CAZNAK010000206.1 coordinate 1,569, forward strand.
TGACCGATCAGGTGGAGTTTGCCAATGTGATCGTACTCAATAAAACAGATTTGGTGAGTGAAGAAGAGCTAGGCTTTCTCAAGGCAACGCTCAAAAAGCTCAACCCGGGGGCAGAAGTCATTACTTCGACCTTCAGCAAGGTATCTCCCAAGAAAATCCTGAATACCGGGCGTTTCAATTACGAAGAAGCCGAGCAAAATGCCGGCTGGATCGCTGAACTGAACCGTGCCAGTGCGCATACGCCCGAAACGGAAGAGTACGGCATTACTTCTTTTGTATATCGTAATGCTCGCCCATTCCATCCCGAACGCTTCTGGAATTACGTACAGCAGCAGTTCCCGTCCACGGTCATCAGGAGCAAGGGCTTATTTTGGCTGGCCTCCCGCCCCGACGAAGCCCTGAGTTGGTCGCAGGCCGGTGGTTCGCTACGTGCCGAGCGGGCAGGGGTCTGGTGGGATAGCCTCAGCCCCGAAGAGCGTTTTTTGCATCCAGTCTATCTGCAAAATCGAAAGGAGATCGAAAGCCGTTGGGACGATGCCTTCGGCGACCGACAAAACGAACTTGTTTTTATTGGGCAGGATTTAGACCCCGCCCGGATTACCCAAGAGCTTGATGGTTGTCTGTGTACAGATAGCGAACTCAAAAGACTGGAAGCGGTGAATGATCCTTTTCCAGTAGTATGATTCATGTTCACATAATACTCAAAAGCAGGCTTTGCTGAGGTCTTGCTTTTTTAACGTGGATATAAATTAGGACTGAAGCAAGTACGGAATCTTTTCTCATTGGATTGGATACTTTGAGGGATACGGCTGGCTTCAGCCAAAACAGCAGTGAAACGTGCTCGGTGGTGTACTACACCTTATTCATAGTCCGGCACGTTTCCAGTTGATTTCACGAAAAGCCTTCGCTTACTGGGCGAAGGTTTTTCATCTTCCAAACGCCGCATAATTTTTTAATATGAAAAAAGTTACTTTAGACATCTGGGGAATGATTGCTGCGGGTTTTTGCGCCTTGCACTGTACGTTATTTCCCTTTCTAGCTACGTTTTCCGCACTCGGCGTACTTTCGGCACTCGAAAACCCCTGGATTGAATATGGCATTTTAGTTGTCAGTTTATTCCTTGCCCTGTTTAGCTTGCTTCCCGGGTACAGGTATCACCACAAACGCCCCTGGGCACTTGTGTTGGTCGGAGTCGGTCTTGTGGTGCTGCTTATCGGGAGGTTGACGGGACTTTTCCCCGCTTTTGCCGCTGTATTTGGCGGCGGGTTTATTCTACTGGGGCACTACCTGAATTGGATATGGACGCGCCATACCGCGTGTCAGAATACGCATACGAATTAAATGAAATACTTCATGTACAGCATATTAGCTAATATCTTGCTTTACGCAACCGTCCCTTTTTTGCTTTCTCCCGAAGTCGGATTTACGCAAAACGACGCGGGAAACGGCTGGGACACCTTTGCCGATGTGAAATTTGAACGCACCTACTTTCCGGAGGCTAACGCACACTTCTTGGCTCCGCAGTTTGACGAGACGATCAAGAGTAAGGAAAGAAGCCTCATCAGGCTGACGGGCTACGTGATGCCCATAGAAGTTGGTGAGCAAAACGTTGTTATTCTGTCGCGCTACCCGTACAGCCAATGTTTTTTCTGCGGAGCCGCCGGACCGGAATCCGTAGCCGAAATACGCTTGCGCGAAGCCGCTGAACGGTTTGCTCCCGATGCCCGCATTACAGTAAAGGGCTACCTTCGGCTCAATGCCGCCGATGTGAACCACCTCAACTTTCAACTTCATAAAGTTACCATTACCGAAACCCACCCTTAAGTTTATGCGCTTCCCTGTCTTTGTATTTCTTGGTCTTTTGTTTTTGGTCGCCTGCCAGTCCTCCGAGGACACCTCTTTGCAAGAAGCTCAGCAGTTACACCGCCAGGTTATGGCACTGGAAACGCGCTTGCTAGAAGGCTACAAGGCGGTCGACCGTCCGGACTCGCTCCAACAGGATTGGTACGCGCAGTTTCAGGTTTGGCAAAGCCACATCGTTACGGTGCCAGGTGTTCCGCATAAGCACAAAGCAGGCGAACATCACCATGACCACACCCCACCACAACTTACCTCAGAACAGCTACTCGAACTACAAGAAAGCTTGCTGGAAGAGGCGGAAAAGTTGGAAACGCAGTGGGAGACTATGTTGCAGTAGCCGCACTAACCATCTTCTCAAAACCTTCCACCCACGCCCACACTAAAGTTTTTACCCGCCGCGCTGATCCCCGACGAAAACGGGCGGTAGTGCCGATCCAAGACGTTATTCAAACTCATCCGCAGGACGAGCAAATCCGACACGCGGTACTCCGTCCGGAGGTTGAGCGTCCACCAGGCGGGGGTGTCGTGTCTGAGCATCGAGTAGCTTCAGGGTTTGGGCAGGCAGGGAAGCCGGAAAAAGTAAGAAAAGCAGTACGAAAAGTCGTGTGTGCATGGTCTACAAAACAGCGTAGTAGGTGGCAAAGTTAGAAAAAAATGGGGAGTAGAACTTAGAGCCTATTTTCGTGTATATAGGGAGATTTCTCGTGAGTGTTTGCTGTATTTGAATAGGGATGTACCTTGCTAAAAACTAATCAAATGATACAGAACACTGAGAACAAGTCCCTTTCCGAGCTTTTAAGTGGAGAAAACAACGCTACTTATTACATCCCAAAATATCAAAGAGAGTATGTTTGAAAAAAATGGAATTGGGAAGCGTTATTTGATGATATAGACGAAAGCAGTGAAGGACATTTTTTAGGTTCGATTATTTGCATAAATACACAAAATAATTCTTTAAAATCAGCAAGACTCGAACTAGTTAATGGTCAGCAAAGAATGACAACAATTACCTTGCTTTATTTGGCAATATACGAATACCTTAAAAATAACAATCCAGATAAGAAAAACATAGATTCGTTAGTCAAACTACAGAGTTTAAGAAATAGACTATACTTAAATGAGTCTATAATTGAGGATTTAACAGAGCTTAACAAGCCTAAATTTTTAGGGCTAAGAAGGCTCAGCAAAGCTTTTAATTACTTTAGAGACAGACTCAACCAATGCGACGAAAACGGAAAGCCTCTATATGGTTACTCCGAGGTTCAGTCATTTTTAACCAAACTGAATTCAGCCACATTAGTCAAAATTGATGTGGCTACTCATGCCGATGCTTTCACGCTATTCGAGACCCTGAATAACAGAGGAGTGCCTTTATCCGCAATAGATTTAATAAAAAACAAACTGCTAGGACAGCTTGAAAAAGAGGATGTTGCTGCTTCTTTAAGGCTCAACTAGGATTTTCAGGAAACCTTTAAAATTCTATGATGGCCCTTAGCCTGAAGGCCTTAAAGGTCAAGAAGCCAGTGATTTGTTGGCGGAATGCCGCTCCTTTATCCAAAAAGTACGCTTTAGGGGAGGCTTTACTTCGGTCTTTTAGAATATCCATGACCTGACCGGTCTCTAAATTAACCAATACAGCT
>CAZNAK010000207.1:0-5050 GCA_964570645.1 uncultured Cytophagales bacterium
GAGATGCGCGTCATTGAAGTTGTCAAGGAAATCGCGGATTTTATCCCTCTTCCTAAGGGACGGACGCTCTCGGCTTCGCAGCTTTTAGAGCAGTTTCTCTTTCCGCCAAAGCGTCAGTATGAGTACGTTTCAAAGCTTAGTGGCGGGGAACGCCGCCGCCTGCAACTGCTTCGTATTTTGATGCAGAACCCTAACTTTCTAATCCTCGATGAGCCGACAAACGATCTTGATTTGCAAACGTTAGGAGTCTTAGAGGATTTTCTGGATCAGTTTGGCGGTTGTCTGATGATTGTATCCCACGACCGCTATTTCATGGATCAGTTGGTCGAACATCTTTTTGTCTTTGAGGGCGAAGGCAAGATACGAGATTTCCCGGGTAACTACTCTGATTACAAGTCCGAAGTGTTAGATGTCGCGCCTGACCAAAATAAAAAGATTGAAAAAGAGCCTTCCGAGAAAGTCGAAAAAGTAAAAGAGACCAAAACTAAGCTCAGTTTTAAGGAAAAGCGTGAATTTGAAGCCCTCGAAACCGAAATTACAGAGCTGGAAGCACGCAAAGCAGCGATCACCAAGCAGATGAGTTCAACCGAAGCTGACTTTGAGCAACTTCAAGCGTGGGGCGAAGAACTGGAAGAGATTACCGAAACCTTAGAGGAAAAAGAGATGCGCTGGCTGGAGTTATCAGAATACGTTTAACTCATGTTACGCAAATCCTTTTTTCTGTCTCATCCCAACCTTCTCCAAGGAAAGAGGGGGCTATGGGTGTGTAACATGAGGCTTAATCCGAAAACTTTACGATTATGAAAAACCACTTTCTTGTACTCGCTCTATTGTTTCCTTTCACCTCCTTAGGGCAATTTCTAGGTTTTGAAGAGGTTGCCCCGAGTGATATTCGTCCGTGGATTCCTGAGTCGCAGGTAGAGTATCATGGCGTGTACTATTTCGGAGAGTCAGAGGGAGAGTCGCGACTGGTTTTGATCGAAACATTCATTCCTGAAGGGCTTATTGCACAAATAAGCTGGATGGATTGGGACGAAAGCCGTAGAGTTTTTGTGCCTCAGTTCCGCAACTTAACCGATGTTAGGCTTGGTAAAAAGGGAAATTTCTACTCAAAGGAGTACCAAGGCGAGTTTGTAGTGTATGAAGGAGACGAGAAACCCATTCGCTGCTTAAAAATTTACGACTTGTGGGGAAATACCGAGGAGAGTTCAAGCAGTTATGACCTTGGCTACCAGGATAACGAAACCTTCGATACTTTTTACGCAGGAAAACACCCCGAAGCCTCAACTCGGATATTGGACACCGAAGAACTCAAAGAACTATCTGCCGAAGAACTTCAAATTATGCGAAATGAAATTTTCGCACGCTATGGCTATATTTTTAAAGTAGGCGGGAAGATGGATCGTCACTTTCGGGCGCAAGACTGGTACCGCGCTTATCACACGGACGTCAACGCATTTTTGACCGTACTCGAAAAGGAGAACATCAAACGTATCCAGCTTGAAGAAAAACGGCGGTAAAGAAAAAGCGAGCATTCTTTGTACATTATTGCAAAAGTGTAGGCAGGGAGTTTTCTTTATTTTTTGTTCACTTTAACCCTTGAATCTATGAGTTTGCTTGTTGTGGGATCAGTAGCCTTTGATGCCATTGAAACGCCGTTCGGAAAAACGGATCGTGTTATTGGCGGAGCAGCGACCTATATTGCCATTGCGTCTTCGTATTTTGTAAAACCCGTTCAGTTAGTAGCCGTTGTGGGCGGTGATTTTCCCGAGTCAGACCTGAAGCGGTTTGAGAAAATGGGGATTGACCTAGAGGGCTTACAAATCAAAAAAGATGAAAAAAGTTTCTTCTGGTCAGGCAAGTACCACAACGATATGAACAGTCGTGATACCCTCGTGACTAAACTGAATGTACTCGAAAACTTCGACCCCGTTCTTCCCGAAAGCTATCAAGAAACAGACTTTGTTCTGCTAGGCAACCTTGCTCCGCAAGTACAATTACAGGTAGTTGAACGAATGAAAAAGCGTCCCAGGCTGATTGTTATGGATACGATGAACTTCTGGATGGACGTTGCCCTTGAGCCACTCAAAGAGGTGATTGGTAAAGTGGATGTTTTATGTATCAACGACGAGGAAGCCCGCCAGCTTTCGGGCGAGTACTCGCTCGTGAAGGCAGCAAACGCCATTTTAGAGCTTGGTTGTAAACACCTAATCATCAAAAAAGGGGAACACGGCGCGATGCTATTCAGCGAAGGGAAGATCTTTTACGCACCAGCATTACCCCTAGAGGAAGTCTTTGACCCCACAGGAGCAGGCGACAGCTTTGTAGCAGGTTTTGTGAGCTATTTGGCACAGCAGAATGAAATTACGTTCGAGAACATGGCTAAAGGTGTAATTAAAGGTTCTACAATGGCTTCGTTTTGTGTAGAAGCTTTTGGACCTGAACGTTTGCTCGAACTAACACCTAAAGAAATTGAACTTCGCGAAAAGCAGTTTTACATGCTTGTCCAGACAGGAGGGATCGTATTTTAAGGGAAGACAACATCACCGAATAAAGACTGTAAAAGTTTTCTCCGAACTCTTGTAGTCTTTCTGCATTACAGAAAATAGTGTGAAATTCTATAAAACTGCGAAAAATTAGAATTTTAGTATAGAATCAATAGTATTACTCGGTATAGCTCATACCTTTACAAGAAATTAACCGAATTTTATGCAAATCACGAATATCGTTATTACGGGAACGGGTAGTTACATACCTCAAAATATTGTCACGAACGCAGACTTCGCCAAAAATCAATTTTTCGATAAAGAGGGTAAAGCCTTTGAAGATACGCACGAGGAGTTAGCCGAAAAGTTTCAGGCAATTACAGGTATTGAGGAACGACGTTATGCAGATGCAGATCAGTTAGCTTCTGATCTAGGAGTTTTAGCGAGCCGTGCCGCTATTGAGGATGCAGGAGTTGACCCCGAAACGATAGATCAAATTATTGTAGCGCATAATTTTGGGGACGTAAAGAAGGGTACTATCCAAACGGACGTACTGCCGAGTCTTGCTTCAAGAATTAAATTTGGTCTGGGGATTAAAAGTCCTGACTGTGTAGCCTATGACGTATTATTTGGTTGCCCCGGTTGGATACAGGGACTGATTCAGGCAACGGCATTTATCCGTTCAGGTATGGCCAAACGCTGTTTGGTTGTCGCGACCGAAACACTCTCAAGAGTGGTGGACGTTCACGACCGCGATGCCATGATTTTTGCTGACGGCGCGGGCGCATGTTTGCTGGAAGCCCAAGAGGGAGACCGCCAGCAAGGTATTCTGAGCATGGAAGCGGGGACGTGGACAGAAAAAGAAGCCCACTATCTTTTCTTGGGCGAAGGAAACACCGCAGGGGCCGATCCAAAGGTGCGGTATATCAAAATGCACGGCCGAAAAATTTACGAGTTTGCCTTAACCAAAGTTCCCCAAGCCATGAAGTCTTGCCTTGATAAAGCGGGCGTGGGCATTGAAGAGGTGAAAAAAGTCTTAATTCATCAGGCGAACGAAAAGATGGACCATGAGATCATCAAACGTCTTTTTCGTCTCTATCGTCAACGCGAAATCCCTGAAGGTGTTATGCCGATGAGTATCCATAAACTGGGAAATAGCTCGGTGGCAACAATTCCAACACTTTTGGATCAGATTCATCGAAAAACTAGCGAGCAGCCGCACGAGCTTCACGAAGGCGACCTTATTTTATTGGCCTCTGTGGGGGCAGGGATGAACATTAACGCAATTGCGTATCGGTGCTAAAAGTTTTACCTTTGTCACCATGATACAGCGACTTGATCTTTCACGCCTGACACCCTATTTGGTCAGCATTGTGGGGCTTTACCTCCTTACGATTCTTTTCTTTTCGCCCGAAATGCTCGAAAACAAATCTCTTGCCGTTGAGGACTCCAAAAAAGGGGGACAGATGGCCCGAGAAATGGGGCAATATCAACGTGAAACGGGGGAAGTCACTATGTGGACGGGAGCTATGTTTAGCGGAATGCCCGTCACGATGATTCAACTTAGGGAGTATTTCTCTCCCTTAGAATGGTTCAGAGCCTTACAGCGCGGGGTATTTTTATCTTATGCGGCACAGGCTTTTTTCTCGTACCTGATCTCGATGTTTGTATTGTTGTTGTGCTTTCGGGCAAACCCCTACTGGGCCATGGCGGGGGCTATGGCTTTCGGACTGACAAGCTACAATCTGATCATTATTGATGTGGGGCATTTATGGAAGGTTTACGCGATCGCCTCGGCGTGCTTGGTTTTGGGCGGAATGCGGTTGGTCTTTTCGGGAAACCGCCTTTGGGGATTTCTTTTGGCGGCTCTTGGCACAGCACTCGAACTTTTAGCCAATCACGCGCAGATCACCTACTACCTCTTTTTTATTGTCCTCATTTATGCCATAACTGAACTTGTTTTTTCGATTCGAGAAAAACGCCTAGCAAGTTTTGGAACCAGCCTAGGTGTCTTGGTGCTGGCAGCCGTTTTGGGTTTGGGTGCCAACATTGGGCGGCTTTGGTCGATGTACGAATACACAAAGTACTCTAACCGCGGAAAGGTGCATCTGACACCTATTCAGAATGATGAGCAAGAGGTAGGAGACACAGGCGTAGGGTCAAAAAGTTACGCCTTCAACTGGAGTCAAGGCAGAGATGAGACCTTAACCTTACTGATTCCATACTACAAAGGAGGCGCGAGCGGCGAAAAAGTACGCAAAGACTCCGATCTTTACCGAGATATTTCGCGCTCACAGCTTCAACCACAGCAAAAACAGCTTCTGCTGGAGAATGCACCTCTTTACTTTGGGACACAGCCTTCCACGGCGGGACCTGTTTATGCGGGGGCAGTGGTTTGTTTTCTTTTTGTTTTGGGGATGTTTTATGCCGAACCTCGTAACCGAATTTGGATGCTTACGGTTACAGTTCTTACAATAATGATTGCCTGGGGAAGTAACTTTGCCACCCTGAACTATTTTCTGTTCGACAATTTCCCGTTTTTCAATAAGTTTCGCGCCGTCGCC